>JBASIK010000052.1:0-25128 GCA_049654745.1 Bacteroidales bacterium | reverse complement strand
GGCTTATGGCCATAACTTTCTTTCCTCCTGTACGGCCTGCCATTCTCATTCCTGGCAGGACTCTTGAAGGGAATGAAGAAGCTCCCAGCGAACCCGGTGCTCTGCCCCTGTTGTGCTGGCCGTGGGTTTGTCCGCCTACGCCTCCGAAACCATGGCGCTTTACTACACCCTGAAACCCTTTTCCTTTTGACCAGCCTCTAACGTCGACAAAGGTGTCTGTTTTGAAGATATCGGCTGTCAAAACGTCTCCGGCCTTAACTTCGCTGATGTCAAAACCGGTGAACTCAATCAGTACTCTTTTCGGAGTAACGCCGGCCTTCCTGAAATGACCAAGCTCAGGCTTATTAGTGTTTTTCTCCTTCTTGTCGTCGAAGCCCAGCTGCACCGCCGAATAACCATCCTTCTCCACAGTCTTTATCTGGGTTACAACGCAAGGTCCGGCCTGCAGTACTGTACAGGGAACATTTTTCCCGTTTTCATCGAAAAGGGAAGTCATTCCCACCTTTTTTCCAATTAATCCCTGCATATTTAAAGTTTTTATCTATTATCAGACTTTTATTTCAACCTCAACACCGCTGGGCAGTTCAAGCTTCATCAGTGCATCAATTGTTTTTGGAGTCGAGCTGTAAATATCGAGCAGCCTTTTATACGACGAAAGCTGAAACTGCTCCCTTGACTTCTTGTTAACAAAGGGTGAGCGGTTTACTGTAAAAATCCTTTTGTGGGTTGGAAGCGGTATAGGTCCGCTTACAACGGCACCTGTTGATTTTACAGTCTTTACGATCTTTTCGGCAGATTTGTCTACCAGATTATGATCGTAAGATTTAAGTTTAATGCGAATTTTCTGACTCATATAATTATAGAATTATTCCTTTTGTTATTTCCACTATTCTCTTTGCAATTTCTTCGGGCACTTCCTCGTAGTGTGAAAACTCCATTGTTGAAGTGGCCCTTCCTGATGTTATTGTTCTCAGTGCTGTTACATAACCGAAATTTTCGGCAAGAGGCACTTTTGCCTTTATCACACGTGCTCCCCCTCTTGTCTCCATGCCTTCTATCCTTCCTCTTCTTCTGTTGAAGTCGCTTATGATATCACCGACATATTCTTCGGGTGTAACGACTTCGGCCGACATGATTGGTTCGAGCAGCACAGGGTTGCATTTTACGGCGGCACGTCTGAAAGCCTGGCGTGCAGCTATCTCGAAGGAAAGTGAATCAGAGTCGACCGGGTGATACGACCCATCTTTGAGTATCACTTTCAAACTTTCGAGCGGGAAGCCGGCAAGCGGGCCATTCATCATCGCCTC
The DNA here is from genome assembly GCA_049654745.1 of Bacteroidales bacterium. Lineage (GTDB taxonomy): Bacteria > Bacteroidota > Bacteroidia > Bacteroidales > VadinHA17 > LD21. Next base: position 23,821 of record JBASIK010000052.1, on the reverse strand, counting down.
ACGGAAACCCTTTTCTATTGCTGGTATAAACTCCCTTGGTATATTGCCTCCACTCACCTCATTTACAAACTGAAGCCCTTTAATACCGTCGTCAGCAGGCATAAGTTCAACAAGTATGTCGGCATATTTTCCTTTTCCGCCTGTCTGCTTTTTGAAGAGTTCACGGTATTCGTAAGAGGTTGTAATCGCTTCTTTGTAAGCCACCTGAGGAACACCCTGGTTACATTCAACCTGGAATTCCCTCTTAAGTCTGTCGACGAGTATTTCGAGGTGCAGCTCGCCCATTCCCTGAATAATTGTCTGCCCGCTGTCAGAATCAATCTTTACCCTGAAAGTAGGATCTTCTTCGGCGAGTTTATTCAATGCATTTGAAAGGCGGTCGTAATCGGCCTGCGTTTTTGGTTCAATAGCAACACCTATAACCGGTTCGGGGAAATCCATCGATTCAAGCGCGATGGGTTTATGGATGGCACACAGCGTATCGCCCGTGCGAAGATCCTTCAGACCAACACCTGCACATATATCTCCGGCTTCCATGACTTCCACCGGCTGCTGTTTGTTTGCATGCATGCGGAAAAGCTTGTTGATGCGTTCCCTTTTACCTGTGCGAACATTCAGAACCATATCTCCAGTTCGCATCTTTCCTGAGTATATCCGCATGAACACCAACCTCCCCATATAGGGGTCGGTGGCTATCTTAAATGCAAGTGCAGCCAGTGGAGCATCATTATCAGGCTCGCGCGTAATCTTCTCATTGGTTTTCGGGTCTGTTCCCTGCACAGGACCTATATCGAGAGGTGATGGAAGGAAGTTAACCACAGCATCGAGGAGCTTCTGAATGCCTTTGTTTTTGAAAGCAGCTCCGCACAGAACGGGCACTGCTATACCCGAAATAGTGCATTTCCTCAATGCTTCAATAAGTTCCTTCTCTGTTATTGAGTGATGATCTTCTATATATCTTTCCAAGATGGTATCATTCACTTCGGCAAGCGATTCGATCATTTTCATTCTCCATTCCTCAGCCTCTTCGACAAGTTCTTCAGGAATTTCGTCAACCCTGAATTTTGTTCCGAGAGAAGCTTCATCGTCCCATATATATGCCTTCATTTCAATAAGATCGACCACACCGATGAATGTTTCTTCTGCTCCAATGGGTATCTGGACCGGCACCGGTTTTGCTCCGAGTTTGGTGTGTATCTGGTGCACCACGCCGAAGAAATCGGCACCGATTCTGTCCATTTTATTTACGAAGGCTATTCTCGGGACGTGATATTTATTTGCCTGCCGCCATACTGTTTCCGACTGGGGTTCAACACCTCCGACAGCACAAAATATAGCCACGGCGCCGTCGAGTACGCGCAACGACCTCTCCACTTCCACAGTAAAGTCGACGTGTCCCGGTGTGTCTATTATATTTATTTTGTATTCCTCGTTATTAACTTTCCAGTATGTTGTTGTTGCAGCTGATGTGATTGTTATACCTCTTTCCTGTTCCTGAACCATCCAGTCCATCTGGGCATTTCCATTATCGACCTCACCCATGCGGTGAGTACGGCCGGTATAATAGAGTATCCTTTCGGTAGTTGTAGTCTTACCGGCGTCGATATGGGCCATTATCCCGATGTTTCTGGTATATTTCAGGTTTTTATCCATTCCTATCTGTGGTATTCAGCCTGTTATCAGAACCTGAAATGAGCAAATGCCTTATTGGCTTCAGCCATTCTGTGGGTGTCTTCCTTCTTCTTGAAGGCGCCGCCTTCGTTGTTGTATGCGGCTATCACCTCTGCAGCTAGCTTCTCGGCCATAGAATGACCGGGCCGTTGGCGTGCAAAAAAGATCAGGTTTTTCATACTGACGCTAATCTTCCTTTCGGGTCTGATCTCAATCGGCACCTGGAAAGTGGCACCACCAACCCTGCGACTCTTTACTTCAACCTGAGGAGTAATATTTTCGAGCGCCTGTTTCCAGATGTCGATAGGTGTTTTGCCCTCAACCTTTAACTTTTCGCCAATTATGTTAAGCGAATCGTAGAAAATTCTGAAAGCAACCGTTTTCTTGCCGTTCTTCATAAGGTTATTAACAAACCTTGTAACGAGCGGATCGTTGAATTTCGGATCCGGCGGCAATATTCTCCTCTTTGCTCTTGCTTTTCTCATTATCTTAATCTTAAATCTTAAACTTCATTACTGTTTCTTGGGTCTCTTAGTACCATACTTCGATCGGCGCTGGGAACGTCCCTCAACACCTGAAGCATCGAGAGTACCTCTTACGATATGGTATCTGACTCCTGGCAGATCCTTAACCCTGCCCCCTCTTACCAGAACAATTGAGTGCTCCTGCAGGTTATGTCCTTCACCCGGGATGTAGGCATTGACTTCCTTCTGGTTGGTAAGCCTCACCCTTGCCACCTTTCTCATTGCTGAATTGGGCTTCTTGGGTGTTGTGGTATAAACCCTGATACAAACACCTCTTCGCTGCGGGCAAGAATCAAGAGCCGGAGCTTTGCTTCTGTCTATCAGCTTTTCCCTGCCTTTTCTTACTAATTGCTGTATTGTCGGCATAAATTCAATTGTTTAACATTAATTTTTCATTAAAAAACGGGCTGCAAAGTTACTAATTTTATTTTCTTTTTTGCAAATCGTTATTTTACTTTTTTAAAAACAATATATATAATCACGCAAAAGCCGAACAGATAAATGCCAGTCCAGCATTTGCAATTACTGCAGTTACTATTTACTTACTTCTTGTGTAAGTTATCAGCAGGTTCCTTCCCGATCTTTCCCGATTGAATTCTTTTGTAAACTTACATAGGAGGGAAACACCGGTACTCCTGTTTCTTTTCAAAAAACTGGTGCAAAGAAAATAAAATTTCCCGAATTATAATGCATTACAAGGGAAGATTTTAAAAAATTATTAATTTTGTCCCCTCATTTCTCCCAATTGATATATATAATAATAATGTATAACATCAATAACAATTTTACAGAATGAAAACATACACAACTGACCAGATTAAAACTATTTCGCTGATTGGTAATTCAAATTCCGGAAAAACAACCCTGGCCGAAGCAATGCTCTTCAACGGAGGAGTTATTGACCGAAGGGGTACAGTTGAATCTAAAAATACCATTTCGGACTACCGCCTTGTGGAACAGGAAAGCGGAAACTCAATCTTCTCAACAGTTCTTTATACCGAATATCAGAACAAAAAAATCAATATACTCGATGCACCGGGGCTTGATGATTTCTGTGGAGGTGTAATTTCATCTCTTTTTGCATCCGACTGCGCTTTGATGCTTATCAACGTCCAGAACGGCGTGGAAGTGGGTACCGAAATCCATTTCCGTTATGCCGAACAGCTAAACAAACCGTTGATAATGGTGATTAACGGACTCGACCATGAGAAGGCGAACTTCGAAAAGTCGATCGAAATGATGAAAGAGCGCCTCAGTAATGATGTTGTAATTGTACAATATCCTGTTAACGAAGGTGTCGGATTCAATGCTGTTATTGATGTGTTGAAGATGAAGATGCTGAAATACGGAAAAGACGGAGGTAAAGCTGAGGTTCTCGATATTCCTGCCGATCAGGCCGAGAGGGCAGCAGAACTTCATTCAGTACTGGTTGAAAAAGCTGCTGAGTGTGACGAATCCCTTATGGAGCTCTTCTTTTCAAACGACACCCTCTCGGAGGCTGAAATAAGAAAAGGTATCACAAAGAGCCTCCTTGCCCGTACAATGTTCCCTGTGTTCTGCATCTCGGCAAAGAACAATATCGGTGTTGATGACCTGATGGATTTCATAGTATCTGAAGTACCCACCGTCACTGATGTCCCTGCACCGCTTAACAGCAACGGCCAGCCTGTTAAAGTCGACCCCGCAGGGCCACCTTCAGTTTTCGTGTTCAAAACATCAATTGAAGAACATATCGGTGAAATCAACTATTTCAGGGTATATTCAGGAAAACTCACCGAAAACATTGATATGATAAATACCAGCAACGGTACAAAGGAAAGGCTTGCCCAGCTTTTTGTGTGCGCCGGCAAGAACAGGACAAAAGTTCCCGAGCTGCATACTGGTGATATCGGTGCCGTCGTAAAGCTCAAAAACACCAAAACCAATCATACACTTAATGCACCGGGCAACGACTGGACCTACAAAGGGATAGAATTCCCCGAGCCGAAATTCCGTACAGCCATCAAGGCAGTTTCGGAAGGGGACGATGAAAAACTGGGCGAAGCACTCTACAAGATGCACGTTGAAGACCCGACAATCATAGTTGAATACTCGAAAGAGCTGAAACAGATCATAGTTCACGGACAGGGTGAATACCATTTAAATATTCTTAAATGGCATCTTGACAATATCTATAAGATTCCCGTAGTATTCAATCCGCCGAGAATTCCTTACCGTGAAACTATAACCAAGATAGCCCAGGCCGATTACAGGCACAAGAAACAATCGGGTGGAGCCGGACAGTTCGGTGAAGTGCATCTTATTATCGAGCCTTACGAAGAAGGATCTACCGAATCATCATTCTTTAAGATCGGAGGAAAAGAATATCGACTTTCAATACGCGATAAAGAAGAGATCGACCTGCCGTGGGGCGGTAAGTTGATATACGTAAACTGCATAGTAGGTGGTTCCATCGATGCACGCTTTATGCCTTCCATCCTTAAAGGAATAATGGAAAAGATGGAAGTCGGACCACTTACCGGCTCTTATGCAAGGGATATCAGAGTTTACATATACGATGGCAAGATGCACCCTGTCGATTCGAACGATATCTCCTTCAGGCTGGCAGGAAGAAATGCTTTCAGCATCGCCTTCAAAAATGCAGCCCCGAAGATTCTGGAACCTATATATGATGTTGAGATAATGGTTCCCTCCGACAGAATGGGTGATGTAATCAGCGACCTTCAGAGCAGGCGGGGAATGGTTCTGGGTATGTCGAGCGAAAAGAGGTTTGAAATAATCAAGGCAAGAGTACCACTTGCTGAGATGAACAAATACTCCACTGCACTGAGTTCACTTACCGGCGGAAGAGCATTCTATACAATGAAATTCGCCGAGTACGCACAGGTTCCGCCCGACGTTCAGGAGGCTGTGATAAAGGCTTACCAGGCCGAACAGGAGGAAGAATAATTTAATATCCCATATATAAAGAAGGCCGTTCTCAACCGAACGGCCTTCTTTTTTCAATGCCTTTCCCTATCAAACAGTTTTTATAACATCCCATACAAAGGCTCTTATGCCAACTTCTTCATTTATATTATCGATCTTTTTAACTGCCTCCAATATTCTGTCAACCTTTTCATCCTCAACAACTGTAAGCAGGCTTTTGTTTATTTCGGGCCATACATGTGTTCCGAGATGAGGAACACCTGTTGAGGTCCCGCGTCCCTGCACATTTTCCCACAATGTGTAGCCTCTGATGCTCAGTTTGTCGAGCATATACTCTACTTTCTCAGTGAGAGCCTGGTTATATACTATCAGTATAGCTTTCATAATCAATATGTTTTAAAGTTTGTATTTCAGGCCTGTCCGTTTCCGTTAAGGAAATTAATGTCGGCATACTCAGCCCGTTTTCTTCTCTCTATTCCCTTCTTTACAAAGATGGCATATACCACAGGAACAAGAACAAGTGTCACAAAAGTTGAGAAAATCAGGCCGCCTATAACTGCAACACCCATTGGACTCCAGAGCTCAGAGCCTGAACCCAGTCCGAGGGCAAGAGGGAACATGCCAAGAATTGTTGTGGCAGAGGTCATTAAAACCGGCCTCAGCCTCGATTTTCCGGAAACGGCAATAGCTTCATACAGTTCAAGTCCTCTTCCCCGCATAAGGTTAATGAAGTCAACAAGCACAATTGCATTCTTTACAACTATACCTATCAGCAGTACTGCACCGATACCGGAGATGACGTTAAGGGCAGTACCTGTCAGGAAAAGCGCAATTGCCACACCTGAAAAGGCGAAAGGTATTGAGAACATGATGATGAATGGCATCCTGAGTGATTCAAACTGAGAAGCCATTACCAGGTAGACAAGAATAAGGCTGACCACGAGAAGCATAGCAAGATCTTTAAATGCTTCCATCTGCTCCTTTATGGCACCTGATATCTGGACCATTACTCCAGCAGGTTTCGGTGTTGAATCGATGGCTTTCTGTATATCCATCTGAAGAGCAGTGAGCGAACGCTTGTATGGTGTAAGTGATATTCTGACCACCCTCTCCTTCCGTTTTCTTTCGATGCTTGGCGGTGCCCAGTATTCCTTAATCTGTGCAACCTCACCCAACCGAACAAGCTGACCTGATGGCGTGGGTATGCCAATGTTTTCAATTTTGGTAAGTGTGTTTCTTGCATCTTTCCTGAATCTGACAATAATATCGTATTCATCACCTGCCTGGCGCAGCTGGGTTGCCGTAAGTCCGCCTATTCTGTTTCTTAATGCTGAAGCCGCCATTGCAGTATTGAGTCCGCTGGCACTGAGTTTATTCTGATCGAAAATAATCTGTAGCTCAGGTTTTGATTTTCCTCGACTTATTGCAACATCCTTCGCTCCGGGTATCTTCTTGATCTTTTCAGCAAGTTCATTTGCAACGATATTTGTGGCTGCAATATCGTATCCGTAAATCTCCACTTCTACGGTATTTCCCCCGAAGCTTCCCATGCTTGCAGTGGTTGAAATCGTAAAGTTTATCACCTCAGGAAATGCAGAGATATCTTTTCTCATCTCCTCGGCAATATCCCATACAGAGCGTTGTCTTTCCTCTAACGGGACCAATCTGATACTCTGGCGTATAACGTGAGTACCTCCGGCACTGAATATCGAAGCCCAGCCACCCTGATCGTCTGAACCGGTTGAGGTTGAAATAAGGTTCACCTCCGGGTATTTTGCCTGGAAGATGCTGTCGAGCCGGTCGGCTACCTTGATAGTGTTTTCAACCCGTGTACCGGTCTGCAATTCGACGGTCGTCATTATTCTCGATTCGTCGGCCTGAGGGAAAAACTCAGTGGGAACGAATGCGAAGAGAGCCATCGACGAAATAAAAACTGTAAAAGACATAATAATCACAAAGGTTTTGTGCCTCAGTGCCCAGCGCAGTGTTTTTTCATAGAATTTATCAAACCAGTCGAGCCCTTTTCTTATGCTGCCATCGTATGTCCAGAAAGGTGCATCTGGTTTAATGGGGGTATATTTAAGGAGAAGTGCACTAAGCGTTGGTGTAAGCGAAATGGCAGCCAGTGTGGAGGTGGTAATAACTATTGTAACACTCATACCAAGCTGCTTGAACAGGACGCCGGTAAGTCCTTTTACGAATGTTAGAGGGAAGAAGACGGCTACAACGGTAAGTGTTGTCACGATAACCGCAAGCCATACTTCGTTTGTTGCGTATATAGCCGCTTCGCGCGGCCGGCTGCCCCTCTCGATGTGCCGCGTTATATTCTCAAGCACCACAATGGCATCGTCAACAACCATACCTATGGCAATCGAGAGTGATACCAGCGATATAATATTTATTGAGGCGTTTGCAACGAACAGGTATATAAATGCTACAACTAGTGAGACTGGTATTGTTAATATTATAATAAATGTAGCTCTCCACCTTCCAAGGAAGAAAAGCACAACAAGCACAACGAAGATTGCAGCAAAAAGGAGCGTCTCCGACAGGTTGCGTATTGCATCCTGGATGAATGTAGCACTGGCAAAGAGCTTCTCAATTTTCACATCGGGCGGCAGATCCTTTTTAACGCTTTCAATAGTCTTTTCAATTTCCTTTATAATCTTCACCGTATTGGCACCCGATTGCTTCTGCACATAGAGTCCCATGCCGAAGCTGCGGTTGATCTTTGTATCGAATTTCGATTCGCGGATAGTATCCCTTACTTCGGCTATATCCTTCAGGTAAACGGTTACACCGTTATAATTGCTTATAACAAGATCGCGAAGCAGGTCACTCTCAGGTATCTCGCCCTGGACACGCAAGGCATAATCGCTCTGGCCCATCTCCAGAGAACCTGCAGGCATGTTAATATTTTCCGACCTCAAAACGTTTCCCACCTGTTCGAGAGTAAGGTGGTAAGCTTCAAGTTTCTGGGGGTCAATATCAATATAAATCCTTCTGCCCGGTACGCCCGAAAGATTCACAGCAGCGACACCATCAATCCTGTTAAGCGGATTAACCACCCTCTCATCAAGTATCTTCTCGAGCCCTTCATAACTCTCCTTAGCAGTTATTGCATAGAAAATTATGGGCATCATGCTCGAGTTGAACTTGATAATGGTTGGTTCCTCACAGCCGTCAGGAAGAGTCCTCCTGACAAAGTTCAGGTTACTTCTGATGTCGTTCATCGCCTCATCGAGGTTGCTTCCGTACTCAAACTGGAGAAAGACCACCGAAAGCCCGTCGCTCGAAGTTGATGTAAGTTCTTTAAGATTACCCACGCTGTTAAGAGCGTTTTCAATGGGCCTGGTTACGTTTGTTTCGACATCCGATGCACTTGTGCCCGGATAAGTGGTAAGCACAGTGATATATGGCAATTCAATTTCGGGATAAAGATCCACAGGAAGCTGTACAAGAGAGTACAGACCTATTACTATCATTGCCACAAAAACCAGGATAGTTGTAATCGGCCTTTTTACCGAAGAACTGTATATGCTCATTTTGTTTCTTCTTTAATTTAATTATTGAACAACTTCAATTTTATCGCCGTCTGAAAGTCTCGACTGGCCTTCAGTAATCAGCAAATCACCTTCTTTAAGTGTTTCGGATATTATTTCGAGATTATCGTCAAATCTTTTTCCGATAGCCACATCCACTCTTCTTGCAACGCCGTCACCTGCAATCATTACATACCTTCTGTTGGTACCCTCCTGCATCAATACTGTAGAGGCAGGTACCACAAATGTCTCAACCTCACCGAGGTTCAGTGATACTCTGACAAACATGCCGGGTTTGAGCATTTCGTTTCTGTTGGGGACTTCAATCTCGACATTGAATGACCTCGTTACAGCGTTTATGGTAGGAGCAATCCTGTAAACCCTGCCAGTGAATTTTTCATTCTTATACACATCTGCAGTGATAACAGCTTCCATTCCTTTTTTAATAAGCGGATAGTACTGTTCTGAAAGGCTTACTATAACTTTAAGGGGATTAATCTGCATGAGTGTCACAACAGCAGGTTTACCGCTCATTGATGGGGCTCCGGAGTACATCTCTCCATCTTCATAATATTTTCCCGTGACGATCCCCTGGAAGGGTGCCTTAAGCAGAGTATTCTGTTCAAGAAATTCGACATTGGTTTTTGTCACCTCGTACTGGGTTTTAAGCTGGTCGTACTGCTGCTGTTTTGCGCTGCCCGCCTTCAGCAAAGTGTCGAGTCTCCAGAGATCTTTCTCAAGACTGCTGAGCTGGAGCTTCAACTGATAAAGCTGGGTACGGTCCATTAGGAAAAGATTGTCGCCCTTATTCACCCTGTCGCCTGCTTCCACATATATCTTTTCAATTCTTCCGGGTGAAGAAGGTGCTACATTAACTTCCTCGAAAGCCTGTATGGTAGCAGAATAATCTATCGTCTTTGCAATTTTTGTTCTGGTAAGCGGAGTTACCTTTACTGGTGCTGCTGTTTTGCTTTCTCCCGTTGTTTCTCCGGGAGTTGAGGTACATGATACTAATATCACTCCTGAAATTACTACAGTGATTAATGTTCCAAAACGTTTCATTATATTACGGTTTAAAGGTTATACAAAATATTATTTTACAAGTTGTTAAGAAGTTTATCAAGTGCTATTTTGGTTTGTAAAAGGCTCATAAGAGCCGAGATGCAATTATTTTCGGCCTGCAGGTAAAGGCTATTTGCCTGGGTTAGTTCAATACTTGAAGCCATGCCATGCCTGTATTTGTTTTCCATACTTTCATAAACCCTTTTCGAAAGCTCAACATTCTCTTTCTGGGTTTTATACTGCATGTTGGCATTGATAAGGTTATATCTGAGCTGTTTTTCCTGAATAAGGAGCTGCTCTGTCACCATCTCTTTTGTTGTGCGGGCTTTCTCAAGATTTATCTGCGCCTTCCTGATTCCCGCATATCTGTGTCCGCTTGCAAATATCGGGAACGAGAGTTGAAGACCTGTCATCGAGTTTTTGAACCATCTCAGGTCGCCTATTTTATCTCCCATTCCGTTAACACCATAATTATAGAAGCCTGAAAGTGTAGGAAGAATCGCTGCTTTCTGGCTTTTAAGAGCCAGAAGCGAAAGTTTCTCCTGATCCTCTGAAAGTATATAATTCACATTCTGCCTGTAATCAAACTCCTTCGACAGAAGTGCTTCGACATTAATCTGTGATTCAATCGTTTCTAGAGTCTCCTTAAGTGCTATTTTTGTATCGGCAGGAACTCCAAGCTGGAAACGGAGCATGTTATAGTTTAGTTCTATTGTTCGTTCAAGCTGGCTTTTTGTGTTTTCAACACTCTTCACATTTGCCATCATCTGATCTACGTCAGTCTGCTCTGCCATACCCGCGGCAAGCATTGCCTGCGTGGCTTTGAGTGTCTCATTGAGATTTGCCAGATTGCGCTCAACAATCTGCAGAGAGCGTTCCGAAACAAGTATCAGAAAATATGTCATGCTGACTGTTTCCTTGGTATCAAGCTCTGTTCGAGTCAGGTTATGTTCGCTAAGTTTCTGGGCAAGTTTGGCGGTTTCTACGCCAATCAGATATGGTGCGTTAAAAATAAGGGTAGAAGCCTGAAAAGTGGCTCCTGAGGTGAACTGTGAACCGAACCTCACAGGTATCTTCACGCCAGGCTGCCCGAAAAACTCGCCCGGCAACAGTGTGGTCACCAGTTTAAGATTGTCGGTAAATGAACCTGTAGCATTTATCTGCGGAAGACCATTAGAAATGGTTTCCCACAAAGCATCCTTCGAAGCAATTACATCCATCCTGGCAGCAGCAACCATCTTATTCTTTTTAACAGCATAATCCTGTGCATCCTTGAGTGTCAGACTCAACTCCATCGTGCTGCTGCTCTGGGATAAAAGTGCCAGAGACGGCAATAAAGCGCAAATCAATGCAAAAAAATATTTCACGGTTTTCATAATGTTATAGAGTTTTAAAGATTTTTTTCAAGTTTTTGAATTATTTCCAATCCTTCAGGCGTTGCTATACCTTTCAGGTATATTACGATAGTATTCTTCAGTACATCTCGCCTGCTGAACTGTTCAAAGGGATAAAGGTCATTGTTCATAACACTGAACATCATCCCGTAAAGTGTCCTGTTCACAATATCTATATTAATGTCTTTTCTGAAGAGTTTCTCTTTAACTCCCCTTTCAATTACCTGCCTGTTGTTTCTGTAGTCGGGTATTTCACACTTGAGGTCTTTTCTGCCGGCAAGTTCCTGATGGAACTTCTTCATGTCGTCAAAGAACCCCGGACTCATTGACTGGATATGTTCGATGTGAACTTCCATCAGTCTGAAAATGGCTGCAATAATATTTTCCGACTCACTGAGTATTTTTTCAATGAGGTTCTTCTGTTTGCTCGCCATCAAACTCAGAACTCCGGCAAGAAGTTCATTTTTGTCCGAAAAGATTTCATAAATTGTTCTTTTCGATACTCCGACATGTGAGGCGATCATATCCATGGTTACTGATCTTATTCCGTACCTGCGGAACAATTCAGCTGCCCCTTCGAGTATTTTTGTCCTGTTGTCCATAGCTTTAAAAAACTCCGCAAAAATGAGAAAACTTTTTTAGTTTAAAAAGTTTTTTCTGTTAATAAACAGTTAAAATCAGTAAAAGGTTCAAAATTACCGGTGAATGGCGAAGAAATATTTGGTGGTTTTACCTGTAGAGGTAGAAGAAACCTCTGTATTCTTTGCCGTTATAGATGATATCGTCCCAGCCTCTGGCTCGTACGATGTAGAAATATATCCCCGGTGCAGCCTTGATTGAGGAGCGATTGATACAGCCGTCCCATCCCTGCCATTCGGAGAGCCGTTCGCCTTCGCCCTCGAAACTGTAAACCATCATTCCGCTGCGGCTGTATATCTGAATGCTGAGACTTCTGAGAGATTTTCCCTTCACAATGAAATAGTCGTTTATACCGTCGCCGTCGGGTGTGAACACATTGGGTATGGAAAGTTCAGACGGGTCGACTGTTATTTTTTCACTTCTGATTGAATCGATGCAAAGGTGTTCACTTGTCACAATAAGAGTTGCATAATATTCTCCGGGTTTGTAATAGATATGCGGAGGCGGGTTTTTAAGGTATGATACTGAGTCGTCGCCGAATTTCCACTCATAATGCAAGGCTCTTATTGACTTATCGGTAAAAGTTACTTCCAGCGGTGCCTCTCCCTGCAGAGGGTTTACTTCAAAATCGGCTTTTACATGTATTGAGGTATAGGGAAACGATGATTCGGAAGTGCACTGAAAGCTGTCGGCAACCTGCAGTTTGTAAACTACATCTTCGAGAGGCGGGCTGTAGGTAACAGGATTGAGTTCAAGCGACGGGTAGGGTATGGCAGACTCGGGAGTGGAAGACCACAGAAACGAGACTGCGTTTTTCAGCCTCACAGGCAAACCGTTTACAGGGTCATAATAATAAAAGGTATCAATGGCAGCTTTACCCGACAGTGCCACGTAGTCGCAGGTGAAGTTCTGAAGTTTTGCCTCGGCATACGGCCTGTCGAGATGAACCCATGCCACAAGCGATGTATCGTATCCTCCACCGTCCGTTATCCTTACTCTGTAACCACCTTCATCCAGCCCGGTCAGAGATGAACTTGAAACATTTGCATCTGTCTTAATGAATATGCTGAAATCTTTAGCCGCCACATCCCACCGGTGCCATGTAAAAGTGAACGGGCCCGTCCCTCCCGGACTTTCAGCTTCAAGCGAGCCCTTAACATTACCGGAAGTATTGCAGAAAACAAATACAGGGTGCTTCATCCCGGGTAACGAAGGATACTGGGTGTATCTGACTGTGCTGGCTGTGGGTGAAGTGATCTGTGCACCACAGAAAGAGGATATAAATAATAATGTATATAATGCTACTGTTTTACGCACAGAACAACAGGTTTTTGTAAGTTAAAACGGCTGAGAGCACCCTTTGTTATAATTTATGGCAAGTATAATAAAATCCCGCGAAACAGAGGTTAACTGAAATATACAATTAAAATAATTCATTTTATATCAATTTATTAACGGTTTAATATTCATAAAGCCATTATTGTTTATAAATATTTATCTTTTTCCTGATACAGCTGGAAGTTATCGGATGCTTATTGTTAATTTTGCCGTGACCGGCACTATAAAACACTGGAGAGAACAGCGATGGTAAAAGATTTTCTTGATGAATTGAACGAGGCTCAGCGTGAGGCTGTTATAAACACTGAAGGACCTGCACTTGTAATTGCGGGTGCCGGTGCCGGCAAAACCAGAGTGCTGACATACCGGATTGCCTACCTTCTGAGCAGGGGGGTTAAGGCGCACCGTATTCTTGCCCTCACCTTTACGAACAAGGCTGCCGGAGAAATGAAAAACCGAATTGCAGGGATTGTTGGTGAAGAGATAACCCGGCACCTCTGGATGGGCACTTTTCATTCGATATTTGCCCGTATACTGCGCAACGAAGCCGAAAAACTCGGATATAAACCATCATATACCATATACGATGCCACCGACAGCAAGAGTCTGATAAGAAGCATCATAAAAGAGATGAACCTTGGTGATGATGTTTACAAGCCCGGAGTTATTGCCGCAAGGATATCTGCCGCTAAGAATAACCTCATCACTGCGGCAATGTATGCAGCCAGTCCTGAACTTACATCGTACGACAGAGCCGTAAGGATGCCCCTTCTGGCAGAAATCTACAAGACCTATTCAGCCCGATGCTTCAAAGCCAATGCTATGGATTTCGACGACCTGCTGCTCAACACGAACATACTTTTCAGGGATTTCCCCGAGCTGCTCGAGAAGTACCGGAAAAAGTTCGATTATATACTTGTTGATGAGTATCAGGACACCAACTATGCGCAATATCTTATTGTTAAAAAACTGGCCGAGAGGCATAAAAACATATGTGTGGTGGGTGACGATGCGCAGAGCATATATTCGTTCAGAGGTGCGCGCATAGAAAATATACTCGAGTTCCGGAACGACTACCCTGAAGCAAAGGTTTTCAAACTGGAGCAGAACTACCGTTCCACACAAACCATTGTCAATGCCGCAAATACAATTATCGCCAATAACACTGAACAGATACACAAAAAAGTTTTTTCAAAGAACGAACCCGGGGAAAAAATAAGGATTCTTCAGGCAATGACCGATACGGAAGAAGGATTTATGGTCGCTTCCGATATTTTCGACAGAAAATATACCTATCAGCTCCGATGGAATGATTTTGCGATATTATACCGTACAAATGCCCAGTCGAGAATATTTGAAGAGACACTCCGGAAGAAGAATATTCCTTACCGCATTTATGGTGGCTTATCGTTTTACGAAAGGAAGGAGATAAAGGACATTCTTGCCTATTTCAGGATGGTTATCAACCCCGAAGATGAGGAAGCATTCAAACGCACGATTAATTACCCGAAGCGCGGGATAGGCGACACAACGGTAAAAAAGGTAACTGATATTGCGTCGATGTATGGGGATTCATCATGGAGCATACTTTGCAGAATAGATGATTTCAGCGCATACTTCAATGAGTCGACACGTAAAAAGCTCACTGCTTACCGGGAGATGATAGCAGGTTTTGCAGCCACCACGCAGGATATGGATGCATATCAGGCTGCGCGTGAGATAGCTTCTGCTTCGGGAATGATGAAAGAGCTGCAGGAGGGTCAGACGCCCGAGGAAGTGAGCCGTCTGGAGAATTTCGAGGAGTTGATGAATGCCATAAAGGAGTTTACCGAGTCGGCAAAGACCAATGGCGAGCCCGCTTCACTCGGTGCATATCTGCAGAATGTTGCTCTGCTCACCGACCAGGATACTGAAGACCGCAAGGGTGGTGATAAGGTTACTCTTATGACCATGCATTCGGCTAAGGGTCTCGAGTTCGACCATGTTTACGTAACCGGTATGGAGGAGTCCATTTTCCCCTCGCCAATGTCGCTCGATAATCCAAAAGAGCTTGAGGAGGAGAGGCGGTTGTTTTATGTTGCTGTTACCAGGGCAAAGAAGATGGCAACTCTCACCTATGCACTCAACCGGTACAGGTATGGCAATCTTGAATTCAGCAGGCCAAGCAGGTTTCTGAAGGAGATAGACCCCACATATATTGAATTTCCGCAACTTGCTTCAAGGTTTAACAACAGGCAGGAAAAACCGCGAAGTTACCGTTTTGACGAAGAAGAACCTGAGTATTCCGTTAAGCCAAAAGAAAAGAAGCTGCTGAAAGTTACCGAAAACAGGAGCGAGCATAATGATGAAACCTATTCCGCAATGAACTCCACGCTCAGGGAAGGTGATGTGGTGTCTCACGAGCGTTTTGGCACGGGCACAATAGTGGAGATAGACGGAGATCCACCAAACACGACAGCTGTTGTGGAGTTTGAGGAGAGCGGGCGCAAGAAGCTGCTGCTCAGATTTGCCCGACTGAAGAAATTATAGCTGTGATATCTATTTTTTTCCGGGTTGCTGGCTCTCCATCTGGTTGATATTTATCTGCCGCAGAGGATAGCCGCTCACATTTACTGTATGTGAAATATTTCTTTTGATCTCTTTGGTTTCCGATTTCATTGTCATTTTGTTGTTTTCATCGTAGACCTCCATTGCAAGAACCACGCCGCCTTCGGGAAGTTCGCTGGCATAGGCAGGCAGACCCGATTTGCTCATTGCTTTCTGATTGGCGTTCATTTTATAATCGCGTGTAACCCATATTTTCTGATAGCTTTTCTCATCAGGTTCCCTGTAGATATATTCATCGCATTTATATCCTGCAATCACACGGGTATTTCCTGTTTTGGTAATGGTTGGTTTCGATGCCGCCTCCTTTCCTGCTGCGGGTTCTTCCTCATCGTCAGGTACTGCACTTATCATGCCCATCTTTGTAGAACCGAGGTCGGTAAGCATCAGCATGCACTTGTTGGAAGCATCGAACAGGATGGATGTTTTCATCGGAGCTGACTTGTCTTCTGTATCCACGTAAGTGGATGTCTCCACGCATCCGTTCAGGTTGTCGTCATTATAATATATATAATAATCCACTATTATTACGTTTTTATCGTTGTATATCTCCGACTGCATATACATATAGTTTCTGAACGAATACGCATTTTCGTATTTAAGGTTCACTTTGCCTCCCCATATTCCGCCGAAGTTTACGCCTTTCTGTCCTCTATTCTCGCCTGCTGCTTCAACCTTTTTATTGATTTCTTCCTCGGCTTTCTGTTGTGCAAGAGAGTCGGCTTCTCTTTCGGCCTTGTCTGAAGCCTTTTTGCCGATATTTCCTATAGCCTGTGAGGCTTTTTCCCTCAGTGCTCTGCCAATCTGGCCATGTAAGGAAGAAGTACTTAAAACAAGCACTGCCGCCAGTGATAACAGAAATAGTTTTGTTTTCATAGAGATTGGTTTTAAAATATAAAGTTAATTTTTTTTAATTGATTGAAGCAAAGAATGAATAATTTTTATGGGGGATATATTCAGGAAACGACCCTTCCAAATGTTTAACAGTGATCAATTATTGTGTACCTTCTTTTTATTCCAGACAGGGTTGACATGAGATAGGGAGGATTTGGGTATGTTTTTCCAGAAGGTGAATGTTAGTGAGATTATGTTAATCTCTTTTTTTTACATGTTATATTATAATGACAATGCTTTCTTAATGGACATTTTTCACAAACAGGTTTTACAGGTTTACATAAAAGTATAGCACACCTCTTACGTAATGCTCTTTTAATGTGTTTTTGTTGCCCAGATGCAAAATTGAGTTGCTCTTTTAGAATTTACGCTATAACCAACAGAAATAATCATATCAAGCTTATAGAGATTCATCTTGCGTACTTTCCCATCTGCGGTAACCTGTTACAAAATGGAACAGGTTGAATGTTTGTCTAATTCTTCAGTTTTATAAATATTATTGAAATGATTAACTATTGCGGGACTGTCCGACTTTGCAACAGTAAAGGCGTGGATTCAGGGGTGAAAATGAAAAGAATTTTTTATACAGCTTTAAGGTATTAATACCTTTATTATGGCACCTTGTCCAACAGAAATGAAATGTAGTGAAATGGCACGCGGATAGCCGCAGATGCTTCGCAACGCGGATTACCGCAGATAATCCGCGAAAATAAGCGTTTGAAAATCCGCGCTAATCCGCGTCCATCCAAAAAATGACCTGCCTCCTGATCCTGAGGCTTTCTAAAAAACGTGTATTAGTTAATAAAAACATAAAAGCTAAAATATTGTATATTAATATCTCCCCTCTCAGGGACTGTCCGACCTTGCAACAGTAAAGGCGCGGATTCAGAGGTGAAAATGAAAAAGAGGCTTTTTAAAGAACCCCTAAGACGTATGGTTCAGCATTCCATCCTCTGATCGTGAAATACCCTTAATCCCTGAACTTCATAAACAGTAACAGCGGGCCGCCGCGGAATTCGAGCCTGAAGCTCCGGCCTTCACATTCATTGAGCGTTGCCTCCCACCAGCTCCTGAGCTTCCTCCTTTTAAGCGGATACTTTAAACCGTACGAAGTGACCTCCGTTTCGGGATCCAGAGAAAATATCGATATATATTGCCCGGGAAACGATTTAAACTCAGAAGTCTCTAGCACCGGGTAAATGAAACCCGTGTCGGTTACCATTATCACCTCAGCCTTCCGGGCATAATCCGCCAGAAGTGAAATATTACCTATGGTATGATCCTCCCGCTTGCCCGTCGCACCCAGTATTACCAGATCCCTGTAATTCCTTTCAACACACCAGTTTACCGATTTAGTAAGGTCGTTAGTCTCCTGCTCTTCCACACGGTAAATTCTGTCACCGTACTTCTCCGCTATCTGCGGCGAAAGGGAATCGCAATCGCCTACTATCGCTAAAGGCTCAAGACCAAAATCAAGCAGCGACCTGGCTGCCCCATCACAACAAACAATGCGGCCGGCTGATTTAAGATACCTGAGCGGTATCTCATGCGACGGAAAGAGTCCGTCGGCAAGAATGACTGTTTTACTTTCCATTCAAAAAGAATTCCGGCTGCAAGTTAACAATATCATTTCATTGTTTTTCTCCTGCAACCGCAATTGTTTTCGCCCATTCGCGCAGACCCACAAACGACATTACACCGTATACAATATAGAGAACAAGGGTCGGATACATTCCGCGAACCACGCAGAGAAGCGACATGGAAAAGTTTACTACAATCCACAGATACCAGTGCTCGTATATCTTGCGGGCAAGCATCCACGTAGCAACAATGGAAAGGGAGGTGATAAAAGAATCGGCAAGCGGTACCGGTGAATCAGTAAACCTTGCAAGAACCTGCCACATCCCCGCCCAGAGCAACGCAAAAACAAACGCAATCTTCACTGCCAGCTTTAAGCCTGCTCTGGTAACCTGCAGAGTTCCTGCATGGTGACCTTCAAGCTCCTCCTCTCCCGGATCCATAACCGATTCCCTCAACTCGGAGCTTTCAGGCACGGACATCCCCCTTTCCCCCTTAGAAGGTGGATTTTTCAGCCCGCTCCTGACCCACCAGTACCAGCCGAAAATGCTTATCACAACGTAATACGTCTGAAGACACATGTCGGCATACAACTTACCGATAAAAAAAACATATATGTAAACTCCTGAGGTAATTATCCCAACAGGCCACAGGAGTGGATTCTGCTTTATCTCAAGAAAAACATAAAGGATACCGGTAACGGCACCGAAAACCTCTACATAGTTATTTGACAACCAGGTTATTATACCCATAACTCAAAATTCAATACGGGCAGAAACCAAAAAACTGATACCTGCCTGTGGGAAATAGTATGCCCATGTTTTTTCCTGTCCGTCTTCATACCATAATCCTCCGTAAGCATTGCTCTCATATCTTGTACTAAACAAATTGCTTATAAGTAACTGAAAGCCAGTGTTTTTAACTCCTTTTATTTCAGGCGAATAGTCAATCCGCAGATTGTTCACAAAGTAGGGATCAATCATCCTGTTGCGGTTGCTTGTGTTGTCAAAATATTGCCTGCCCACATATTTGCTTATCAAATGGGCAGAAAGGTTTTTTGCCACGGATATTCCGATGTCGCTGGATGATATAACCGAAGGCGAATATGCTATGTCGGTTGTGCCGAGCTCTTTGCTTTTATATTCTTCGCTCCAGTCGGAGGTGTTATAATCAATATAGTGCAGTGTAAAGTTCTTTATCTTGTTGCTACTCAGTGTGAGGTTGAAGTTCCAGTCGATTACCTTTGCAGGTTTTATGGCCGTTGTAAGTTCCACGCCGGTTCTGTAGCTATTCTTCACGTTGGTCATTATTTCATAGCCGGTGCTGCTGAGCTCGCCTGTAGGGACAAGCTGGTCGTCGTAAAACATGCCGAAGAAGTTGATTCCTGCCTGTAATATGGTACTTCTCAGGTTATATCCTGCCTCAAGGTCATAGAGGGTTTCGGGGCGCGGGGTGGCGTTCTCATCGCCTGCCGCTTCCTTAAAATCGGAGCGTGTCGGCTCACGGTGTGCCACTGAAAACGAGAGGTATGCATCCTGATTAGGTGCAACCGTCCAGAAAAGACCCGCCTTGGGATTGAAAAACGAGAACTTATGCGACTGTGCTATATTCTTAAGATCCGAATCATTCCCCGTAATATCATAATTGATATAACGGTATTGAAGGTCGCCGAAGCCGCTCAGTCCTGGTGCCAGTGCCAGGTTTACCTTGCCGTAAATGCTGAATTCATCTTTCTTTCCGTTATTGAGATACCACTGAAAATCTTTCGGCGTGTCACCAGCATATCTCATCCAGATAATCTTTCCGAAATGGTCGCCGTCATGACGGTTAACGCCGCCTCCAACGGTTGCTCTGAAACTGTTACCGCTGTAATTCAGCGAATAAACAATTCCGTAGAAATCGTTCGACATCCATTTCCTCCTGATAAGATCTGTTTTTGTAATATATGAGGTATCCCTTTTCACCGGACTGAGTCCGTATTTGGAATATTTCTGGTCCTCTCTGAATTCTTCGTAATAGCCTTTGCCGAATGTATAATGCATGGCAGCATTAAAATTCAGGTTATCAGTAATATTTGTACTGAATAGTAACCTGTAATGGTTCTGCCAGTAATTATCAGTTTCGTTATCGTAATACTTCGTTTTGCCGTCGTCGTCGGTATATTCTCCTGCGGGGTTATATCTGCGGTCGGTGTCCAGCTTGTCGGAAGGCACTCCCCACCAGCTTATGCCGGTGTGTTCTTCACCAAGTATAACATTTGCCTTGAGCAGAGAGCGGCCTGATTTCCAGACTCCAGTAACAACAGCAGAACGGTTATCGCATCCCGTGCGGCGTATGTAGCCGTCGCTTTTGATATCGGAGTATCTTATCTGCAGTGCAAAGTTACCCGGGAGAAGACCCGTTCCGGCCTCAAGGGTCTTGCGAAATGTATTGAAAGAGCCTGCTGAGATTCCTATTCCGGCAAACGGTTCATTTGATGGAGTTTTCGTCATTATATTTACAGAAGCACCGAAAGCTCCGGCACCGTTGGCTGAGGTCCCAACACCGCGCTGCACCTGAATGTTTTCTACCGAAGAGGCAAGGTCGGGCAGGTCGACCCAGAAGACCTGCTGAGACTCAGCATCATTAAGAGGTATTCCGTCGACAGTTACGTTAATGCGGCTCGGGTCAGTACCTCTTATTCTGAAAGCCGTATAGCCTATGCCTGTTCCGGCTTCGGATGTCTCAACAAGCGATGGTGTAAGAGCTAGCATGAACGGAAGTTCATGCCCCAGATTGAGCTTTTTCAACTCCTCACCCGTCACAACCGAATAAGTTACCGGTGTGCGGTAGCCTGCCCTTGTGGCAGTTACCAACACCTCATCGGTGAGAAAGGTGGCAGGTTTCATCTGCACATCCAGTGTTTCATCCCCCTGCAGGTCAATTTCATACACTGCAGTCTCGTATCCTGTAAATGAAAACCTCAAGGAATACCTGCCTCTGGCAGGCAGTTTAAGAGTGTAACTCCCGTCTTCGCCGGAATAGGTTCCTGAATAAGTATTAAGAACTGTTATCCCGGCACCGGGCAATGGTGCTCCGTTTTCATCTGTCACCTTACCGTGAACAGATAAGGCCTGACCTGATACAAATAATGGAAAAATGACCAGGAAGGCCATCAGTAAAATAAATTTCGCTTTCATAATTCATCAGTCAAAAATTGTTTTTTTAACCAATGAGGTGAAACAGCGCTGGATATGTGATACTCTTTTTTCCCTACGCCGGCATTACCCGGATCAGGTTCAAGGGTATGATCTCAGCCCGTAGTATTAAGGCACCCCATTAAAGACAGAGCAAAGATATAAATATTTTTAAATTTTCTCTCAAGCCATTCAATTTTTGCTTTGAATTATTTAACTAACTTAGCTTCCTGATTTGACCGGGAAATTGTTATGTCTGTTTCAGGTAAAAAATTTTAATACAGCAGGGAATGAGGGATATTCTGCAAAAATTAAACTACAGGAACCAGGGGCGAATTGCCATTCTTAATGCTGAAAAGAAATTTCTTAGAACGATACGCAGCGGCAGGCCGGGATTAAAAATTGATACCGAAATCGATCCACGCTTCCCATACGAGTTTATGATTATCTTTGTGAGGTTTCTGGTGGAAGTTGATGAAATAGCACCCAGGGCAATTCATAACCTGGTATCGGACGGTATTCTCTGGTTTGCATATCCGAACAGAAAGAGCTCAGTCAGGATTGCCTCTGACCTCGACAATGCTCACGGATGGGAAATATTGCTTGAGAGGGGCTTCGACAGGGTTCGTCAGGTTATAATAGATGAAAACTGGTCGGCAATACGCTTCAGAAATATCAGATACATTAAATCGCCAAAATATCAGTTACATAGTTAGAATTAACACTTTGTCACCAATGAAAACTTCAGTAAATTTTTCATCAGCACTATTATTTTTTATATTTCTGATTTTGCTTTTTACAGGCTGTGCCAGGAGTGAAGATGTGGGAGAATGTCTTTCGGGTCACACTTATGGTTTTTTCGGTGGTTTATGGCACGGGTTCATTGCTCCGTTTGATTTTATCGGCATGCTTTTCAATGATAATATTACCATGTATGCTCAGAACAACAACGGAGCTCTTTACGCTCTGGGGTTTCTTCTCGGTAGCGGCGGATGGGGATTCTTCGGGAGCCGCGGTGCCAGGAAGATAAGATATACAAGGGTTCGCACAAAAAACGATATGTTTGATGATGCTGAAATAGTTAAATAAAACTTCCAAATAATTTTCTTATGAGGCTTACTGTATTGATACTTTTTCTTGGATATATATTTCTTAATGCTAACGCCCAGAAGAAGGAGGTAATATATTTATGGCCGGATAAAGTACCGGGTGAGCAAAAGGAAAAACTTCCGCCGGTAATTTCTTCACCTGGTGCAGATAATGTAATAAGGTACGAAGAAGTTACAAATCCGCTTATTGAGGTTTATCTGCCAGAGGTTTCTGCAAACAAAGGTGCAGGTGTTATTGTTTGTCCGGGAGGGGCATACCGCATACTGGCATACAACAAGGAGGGGACGGAGATAGCGGAATGGCTTAACAGGCTCGGGTATGCAGCCTTTGTGCTGCAGTACAGGGTTCCTGACAAAAGGGAGGGTGCCCTTCAGGATGCACAGAGGGCTATCCGCATTGTAAGAGCTAATGCCTCAAGGTGGAACATTGATCCCGGGAAGGTGGGCATAATGGGTTTCTCGGCTGGCGGGAGCCTGAGTGCAAGAAGTGCTACACAATTCAACAGGCGTACATACACACCGGTTGACAAAACCGATTCACTCTCATGCAGGCCTGCTTTTGCACTTCTCATATATCCTGCTTATCTCGACCAGGGTCCGGGTAACACACTCACCCCGGAACTGACCCTGACACCCGAAACACCGCCTTTCTTTTTATTCCAGACAGCCGACGACACCTACGGCAACAGTGCCATTGTAATGACTGGCGCTCTACGCATGGCAAAGATACCTGTTGAACTTCATGTGCTGCCTTCAGGTGGTCATGGATATGGATTACGACCGGGGAAAGAAGCTGCAGAAACATGGCCCCTGCTCGCAGAAAAATGGCTGAAGAAAATCACCGAATAAGTTTCAGTGACATAAAATACTTATATTTAACCTGTGACGAACACCGGATATACCATTGACATTAAAAAAGCCATTCAAAACAGCAATAACCGGCTGCTCAAATCACTTCCAGGTTTCACAATAAATATAATCAGACGTATAATCTGCGAGAAAGAGCTCAATGACTCGCTTAACAGAAGCAGCCATCTCAATGGCATACCTTTTATAATAAGTGTGCTGGAAGGCTGGAATGTAAAAGTAATTGCGAAGGGCGAGGAAAACATTCCCCAACATGGAAGGTTCATTTTTGTATCAAACCATCCTGTTGGAGGTATAGATGCCATGGCATTCTTCAGTATAATATACAGGCATTTCCCTGAAGTCGTATCTCCTGCTAACGAGCTTCTTAACTATATCCCCAACCTGAGACCCCTTTTTCTCAGTCTCGATGTGTTTGGACGTATTTCCCGGGAAGCAGCAAAGCAGCTTGATGAATTATATGCATCAGATAAACAGGTTATGATATTTCCTGCA
>JBASIK010000051.1:0-5431 GCA_049654745.1 Bacteroidales bacterium | reverse complement strand
CTTTCTTTGGATGTAAGTTGGAGTGAGAATAATAGCAGCTGGGATAAATTTATAGGGGATTTAAAAGATAGAGGGCTAAGAGGAGTAAGGGTGTTTACCAGTGATGATCATCCTGGGATAAAGCATGCGATAAAGAAGTATTTTCCGGGCACGTCATGGCAGAGATGTCAGAGGCATTTTCTTGTGAATTTAATGGATAAGGTACCGAAGCGTTATCGGGATAGGGTGCATGATGAGCTTGCATGGGAGCAGGCGAAAGACAGGCTTGAAGAAATGGCGGAGAGTCTGTATCTGGTTGTATGGAGCAATAGCCAGAGAGTGGGATGAGGACTGGATAAGCGGGAGGAGGTATATGGAAATAGAACCTCTCTGGATATGGGAAAAAGAAAACACTCCGAAGGAAAAGGAGCTTGCTCTTCTTCCTTCGGATACTTCTCTAAATGTCAGAAAATTAATTGTGGCTTAAACGATTTTACAGAAAAAAAGTTGCACAACTAAGAAAGATACTGTTTTATTTTACTTATAAGCTCTTGCTTCATAACAGGTTTTGAGATGTAATCATTACATCCGCCTGCAAGTGCTTTTTCCCTGTCGGAAGGAAATGCATAGGCAGTGACGGCAATTACCGGAATTGAAATTTTTCTTTCCCGGAGCTTTTTTACTGTCTCAAATCCGTCCATCAGCGGCATTTTGATATCAAGCAGAATAAGTGATATGTCATTTTCACTCTCAAGAATTCTAAGAGTCTCTTTGCCGTTAGCAGCATGCAGGCATTTAATACCATAAGGGGCAAGCATGATTTTTATCAGCAGGAAGCTTGTTTCATCGTCGTCGGCAACGAGAATTTTTGATGGCTTAATAAATTCCTTGACTGAATTTTCCATATTTTCAGAAATATGATATTCAGACTCTGACTTAATTAAAGGTATTGAAAGAAAGAATGTTGAGCCTTTTCCGGGTTCCGATTCAACCCAGAGCTTCCCCTTAAGCATTTCAGAATAAGCTTTGGCGATTGCAAGACCCAGACCTGAGCCTTCATGTTCCCGTGAAAGATTCATATCTGCCTGGTAGAATGGATTGAAAACTACTTCAAGTTTATCGGGAGGGATGCCCGGACCTGTATCTTTTACATATAAAATTATGTTGTTGTTTTCCAGCCGTGCTCCAGTTTCGATGTAACCTTTTTTCGTGAATTTTACAGCATTGCTCAGAAGATTGATGATAATACTTTCGATTTTAAACCTATCAGTAAGGATGTTGCAAATTTCTGTTTTTTCAGGGCATTTTATTCTGAATTCTAGACCTTTTGCCTGTGCAATAGGTTTAAAAAGATTCAGTGCTGATGATATAATTTCATAAAGGTTTTCTGGTTTCAGGTTAACTTCAACCAGACCGGTTTCAATTTTTGATATCTCGATAATATCGTTTATTGTTGAAAGGAGTCTTTTGCCGCTCTCTTCAATTATACTGATGAAGTTCTCTCTGTCCTCCTGCAGCAGGTCTGATCTTTTCAGGAGCTCCATAAAACCGAGAATGGCATTCATCGGTGTCCGTATTTCATGACTCATATTTGCAAGGAAAGCTGTTTTCAGCCTGTCACTCTCTTCAGCCCGGTTTCTGGCTTCGATAAGCTCCTGTTCTATCTCTTTCAGGTACGTGATGTCTGTTATTGCTATAACTCTTGCCTCTTTTCCCTCAAATATCAGTTCGTGAGAATGAGTCAGAACGGTGGACATAGTGCCGTCCTTTTTCTTATGGTGCCATTCTCCGGAAAATGAATAACCTTTCACTTTTGCAGCACGCTCAATCAATATTTCCTGTTCGCTCTCAACAACAAGTTCATGCAGCTTCATATTCTGAAGCTCTGCCAGTGTATAACCATAATTGCTGCATAAAGCCTCATTAACGGCCAGAATATTCAAAGTCGACTTTTCATAAATAAGCATCGGGGCCGGGTTATGTTCAAACAGGAATCTGTACAGAGCTTCTTTTTCAAGAAGAATTTTTTCTTCTTCTTTTTTCCTGGAGATATCAGTGTGTGTTCCTATCATTCTCAGGGGTTTCCCATCGCCGGTAAATTCAATAACCTTGCCTCTGTCGAGGACCCATTTGTATGTTCCATCTTTGCATAATAGCCGGTGCTCGTTTGTATAAATATCTGTTTCGCCCCTGAAATGCTTTTCAATCTCTTCCCATACCTGTTTTAAATCATCCGGATGGGCCCTTTTCTCCCATTCGCTCAGGGAATTGGTAATTTCATCCTCTTCATAACCCAGCATATTTTTCCACTGTTTCGAAAAGAAAACTTCTCCTGTCTGAACGTTCCAGTCCCATAATCCCTGCTCTGTACTTTCAATTGCGAATTTCCACCTTGCTTCAGCTTTTCTCAGGTCATCCATTGCTTTGTTCAACTGTTCTGTTTTTCTTCTTACCTCTCTTCTCAGGAAATAAGTGAACAAAAGGAGAGTGCCTGAGATACCTAAAAATATAAGGAGAGCAAGTAATGTGTACCTGTAATATTCCGGTCTCACAAGAGGCTTGCCCATCCATTTGTCATATAGCTCTTTTCTCTCAGTGGAAGATATCAGGTTAAAACCGTTTTCAATATATTCCAGAATATTCTCATTTCCTTTGAGAACAGCCCGGTGAAAGGCTCCTGTATATAAAACATTAGCCTGCCGTAATTCTCTGTCAATGTTCTTTTTGTAGATGTAGTAAAGTGCAGGAGGTTCATCAATTGTAAACACTTTCAGATTACCTGCAACTACATCATTTATAATGGCTTCATAGCTCGGATATTCGATTATGGTGGTTATGCCATTTCTTCTGAGAATTTCAACAGATGTATCACCTGACTTGGCACCGATGGTAAAACCTTTGAGTGTTGAGATATCGGAGATTCCACTCAGATTACGGTGAAAATATACAGGAACAGGAATAGTTACATATGGCTTTGAAAACGATAGCCACTGAGCTCTTTCCCTGGTATAAAACACTGTTTCGATGACATCTGCGCCGCCTGAACGCATAATTTCCAGGGCTTTGTTCCAGTCGGTCGCCAGCCATTCAACTCTTGTACCGGTTTTCTTCTGCCACAGGTTCCACTCATCAATGAGAAAACCAGTAAGTTTTCCATCTTCATCCCTGAAAATAAATGGTGGATAGTTATCGTCCGATACAATTACAATTCTTTCAGGTTTTTTATGTAGTGTATCGTATGGGTTTTGTGAAAAAGCTTTGCCCGGAAATATTGACAGAACTGCCAGCAATAAAGCAGTTACAAGCTTTTGAGTAAATTTGTGTTTCTTTACTAAATACAGGTAAAGATCATCAAACATTGCCCAGGCAGTAAATACTAAACAAAAATAATTGATTTTCAATATTTCCAAAAGTTGGACATAGAATTTTTTGGATAATATTATAAATTGTAAGATATATACGAGTGTTTAACGCTGAGCAGAATATTTCTTAATCAAGGCAAGAAGTTCGTTTCTGTCGATTGGTTTTGCAATATAATCATTACATCCTTCATTAAGTGCTCTTTCGCTGTCAGAAGGAAATGCAAGCGCTGTTTGGGCAATAATGGGAATGGTAGTGTTAAATTCTCTTATTTTTCTGGTTGCTTCAAATCCATCCATCAGGGGCATCTTAAGATCCATCAGTATAATTGAAATATCCTCATGGTTTTTCATTATTTCGAGAACTTCAATTCCGTTTTTTGCCCGTATTTCTTTAATTCCTAATCTGGCGAGAAGTGTTTTCAGGAAAAGGTAACTTGCATCATCATCCTCAGCGATTAATATTTTCATGGAAGATTCTGGTTCGTGCACTTCTTTTTCTGTTGAGGCTGGTTCGGTTGTTATCTCTGTAATTTTTGTTTCAGAAAAAACAGGTATTGAGAAATAGAATGTGCTACCCACATTTTCTTTCGATTCAAGCCATATTCTACCTTTCAGTATCTTTACATATGCACGTGTTATTGACAAACCCAGTCCTGAACCTTCGTATGGTCTTGAGATATCCATATTTGCCTGAACAAATGGTTCAAAGACGGCTTTCTGTTTTTCTTCCGGAATTCCAGTGCCAGAATCCCTGACAAAGAATACCATATTATCACCTTCCTTATAGCAGCCCAGTTCAACAAATCCTTTTTTTGTAAATTTTATGGCATTGCTTATGAGGTTAATAAGAATTCCGTCGAGTTTAAATCTGTCAACATTTATTTTACAATCTTTCAGGTCATCCGGGAACGAGAGAAGGAAAGCAAGGCCTTTGTCCTCTGCCTGATGTCTGAAAAAATTATAGTGATACTGAATGATGCTATATAAATCTTCAGTTGTAACCCTTACGTCAACTATCCCTGTTTCAATTTTGGAGATTTCAATGAGATCATTGATAGTTCTGAGAAGTCGCTCACCACTTTCCTGAATCATTCTGATGTAGCTTTCCCTCTCTTCACGAAGCATGTTTGGGTTTTTCAAAAGTTCCATAAATCCCATGATAGAGTTCATCGGAGTTCTTATCTCATGTGACACATTCTGCAGGAATGCAGTTTTAAGTCTGTTGCTTTCTTCTGCTTTTTCTTTTGCTGCAATAAGTTCCCGGGTAAGATTGTTATGTTCAGTTATGTCCTGGTAAATAACCTGAAAATGCTTTTTACCGTTCCAGAGTATTTCTTTTCTTATTACTTTTAAATCTCTTATTTCCCCATCTTTTCTTCTGATACTAATTTCGTAGTCAAGAACGTCCTCACCAATTCTTCTTTTTTCTTTCCTTAACACGTGCTGAGAATAACTCGCGGTGGTATATTTTTCAATTGATGGGGTAAGATCATATTCTTCAATATTCCTGTAACCGAAAATATCGAGAAACGATTTGTTGGCATAAACTGTTACTCCTTCAGGTGTTACTATTCTGATACCCAGGGGTGATTCAGCTATTGAGCGGTGAAAGTTTTCTTCAAGTTGTTTGAGGGCAAACTCAGCATTTTTTCTTTCAGTTATATCCTGTACAGCTCCGTATATTCTGATAAGTTTTTTATTTGCCTCATCAAAAACGGGATGTGCATAAAATTTAACCCATACAATATCACCATTTTTCTTAATTCTTCGGAATTCCGAAATTACTTTTCGGTTTTGCTTCAGCAGTTCAAAATTATGTTTTGCAGTTTCAATATCCTCTGGATGTACTGTTGACTGCCACCCTCCAATTGCTTTAAATTCTTCGAAAGTGTAACCGGTAATTTTTTCAAACGCCCCAGCCACCCAATCGAGGTCAAGACTGTCGTCATCTTTAACTATTGCAGTGAACATATAATCATAAGCAACTTCCGATATCAGACGGTACCTCTCCTCAGTCAGGTGGAGTTTTTCCTGTATAGCTGTTATTTCATCAATATCTCTGACTATTGCGAGAAGGTAATATTTATCAT
>JBASIK010000050.1:0-1612 GCA_049654745.1 Bacteroidales bacterium | reverse complement strand
CACATAGCGCAATATCAATACTGTCTTTTGTCTCTGCCCTGTCGCCTGTCTGATGCAAGGCCTTCATCATTTTCTCCCTCATCAGATTCAATACCCTGTTGGCTTTTACTGCTTTTACCGATTGAAGTATTTCGTTAAGAAAACTAATTCCCAGAATACTCAGCAGAGCACCTGGAACACCATGTCCCGTACAGTCACCCGCTGCCAGACACAAATATTCTTTCCCGGGAAAAGCATAATAAAAATCTCCGCTTACAATATCACGGGGAAGAAACATTACGAAATAATCCTTCAGAACTCCAGCAAGTAGTTCATCATCAGGCATCAGCGCATGTTGAATCATACCTGCATATCTCAGACTTGCCAGGTGTTCATCAAGAGCCTGAAGACCTGCCTGGGAAATAATTTCTGCCTGCTTTGACCTTAGATCAAACATCCCTTCAACAACAAAAAGTTAAATTTACATTATTATTCTTTAATAACTACAAATCAGTGTAAACGATTGTTATTTTCTTGCATGTACTCACTCACCTTTTCACCTCTAATAAAAAAACAGGAAAACTTTCTTACATCTACTTTCTTATAAGCAGTGCAACATTCTCAACATGCTGTGTCTGGGGAAACATATCGATCGGCTGGATAGATTCCAACGAATATTTCTCCGATAGAAGCTGAATATCCCTTGCCTGGGTTGCAGGATTGCAACTTACATACACAATCCTTTCAGGTGCCGCTTTGAGAATTGCCATCACAACATCTTTATGCATTCCCGACCTTGGAGGATCAGTAATAACAACATCCGGCCTGCCCATTTTACCAAATAATCCTTCCGAAAGTAATTCTTTAATATCTCCCTCAATAAATGTCACATTGTCAAGGTTATTTATTTCAGCATTTATTCTGGCATCATCAATAGCTTCCCTCACGTATTCAAGGCCTGTCACACTGCGAGAAGATCGTGCAAGAAAACATGCAATTGTCCCCGTACCTGAGTACAGGTCGTAAACAATCTCCTTTCCGGTAAGCGCGGCCATCTGCTTGACAGTCTCATACAACCTGATGGCTTGCCTTGTATTGGTCTGATAAAATGATTTCGGACCTATCCTGAATTTCAAACCGTTCATCTCTTCGGTAAGATATGCATCACCACTATGCAGCAGCACCTCCTGATCAGTTATAGTGTCATTTTTCTTTTTGTTTATGATATACATCAGAGAAGCAATATCAGGGAACTCTTTTCTGAGAAATTCAAGCACACCTTTAACTTTTTCCTCTTCGTGCTCATGAAAAACAACAATTACCATCACTCTACCTCCAAGTGTATTTCTAATAATCAGATTTCTGAGAAAGCCTCTGTGTTCCTTCAGGTTATAGAATGATAGTCCAAGAGTTTTTGCATAATCTCTCAGAGCGTTTCTTATCAGATTTGTTGGTTCCGGCTGAAGGTGGCATTTGTAAATATCAATCACTCTGTCGAAATGTCCGGGTTTATGAAAGCCAAGTGCATTGTGGCGACTCAGAGTTTGTCCGGTTTTTATTTCTTCATCAGTAAGCCATTTTCTTTCCGAGAATGTATATTCCAGCTTGTTTCTGTAATAGTACTGTTGAGGCG
>JBASIK010000049.1:0-15603 GCA_049654745.1 Bacteroidales bacterium | reverse complement strand
AGTTTATGGTTTTTCGGCAAACGTCTATTTAAATATTATGAGACATTTTTATCTCAAGTCAGTGCTGAATGTTACAGAAGGAAGAGAAAAAGGGAATATCCCCTTGAGACACTCTGCCCCATTGTTTGGTTCAACGCATCTTATATTTGAGAATCAGTCATTAAAGGCAGACTTGTACTCTGTGTACAATGGTCCAAAAAAATTTGCTGACATGCCGCCTTCAGAAAGAGAGAAACCCTATATTTATGCAACTGATATAAACGGAAATCCATGGTCACCTGGATGGTTTACAATAAACTTTAAAATCAGTTATACAATCCCTGGCATTGTTTTACTTAGCGCCGGATGTGAAAATATTCTTGATTACCGTTACCGGCCATACTCATGGGGTATAGTTGCCCCGGGGAGAAATTTCATTCTGTCTCTCAGAGTGACATTATAATATATCAAACTTCTTTGTGCCACAACGGTTCATTAGAGGTATTAATTACTTTGGCACATATTTTGTTCATAAATTGTTGCAGGCAATCTCCATCATATACTTGATTCTTCAGGGCAGCCAGGTCAGACACCTGGCTTTAATATTTTATATCCATTTACGGTAACCTATAATTTCCTTTACATCCCTCAAAGTTGCGGAAGCACTTGCTCTTGCTTTTTCAGCACCTTCTGCTACAACCTTTGCAAGATACTTCGTGTCGGATGATATCTGAACTATCCTTTCCCTTATTGGAGTTACGAATTTAATTATGTCTTCAGCCAGTTGCTTTTTCATTTCCCCATACCTGATCTCACATGTAGCATATTTTTCTTTATAATATTTTACTGTAGCAGGTTCAGATACAACACTCATAATTGTAAAGAGGTTCTTAATCGGAACCGACATTTTCTGGTTAGGAACAGTTGGTCCTGCGTCGGTAACGGCTTTCATCACCTTTTTTCTAATTTCTTCCGGGGAATCTGCAAGATATATTCCATTATCATCGCTTTTACCCATCTTGCCTGAGCCATCCAGCCCGGGTATTTTAATAAGTTTCTCTCCAAAATTATACGCATCGGGTTCAGGGAAATAATTTACTCCGTACATTGTATTGAACCGGCGGGCAAACCTGCGCGTCATTTCAAGGTGCTGTTCCTGATCTTTCCCAACCGGGACTTTTGTGGCTTTGTGAATAATAATATCAGCTGCCATAAGTACAGGGTAAGTAAGCAGGCCTGCATTAACATTATCTGGCTGTTTTCTTACCTTTTCCTTAAAAGAAGTGGTTCGCTGCAGTTCCCCAACATAAGCATTCATGTTAAGCAAAAGGTAAAGTTCCGGAACCTCAGGAATATCGCTCTGAATAAATACTGTAGCCACTTCAGGGTCTATTCCGCAGGCAAGAAATTCTGCCAGAACCTGTTTAATATTCCCATGAAGATCATCAGGTTTAGGGTGTGTTGTAAGTGAGTGATAATCAGCAATAAAGAAGAAACACTTGTTTTCCCTCTGCATCCTGACAAAATTTCTGATTGCACCGAAATAATTTCCAAGATGCAGTTTCCCTGTTGATCTTATTCCACTAACAACTATATCCATATCACTTTAAAATATCTCGCAAACCTATTCTTTTTTTTCTTATTTCCAATGGTGCAAATTTACTTACATTTCTGGTCATATCGAATATCTATTGAATAAGTATTTGTACCTTTGAGCGTTTAAATTTCGCCCGATATGGAATCGACCAGGCAAAAAAAGGTTTCAAGGCTGATTCAGAAAGAAATAGCCACTATTTTGCAGAGAAAAACAAATGAACTGGCACCGGGCAAACTTATATCGGTAACAGTTGTAAGAATGAGCCCGGATCTTTCTCTAGCAAAAGTGTATCTGAGCATATTTCCTTCTGCCGAAAAGCAGGAAGTACTGAACACCCTTAAAGATCATTCCTCACGGATACGTTTCGAACTGGGACAGAAAATTAGAACCCAGCTCAGAATAGTACCGGAAATTGCTTATTTTATTGATGACAGCCTCGACTACATCGAAAACATTGAAAAGTTACTGAAACACTGATAGCATGCATTTTGAACCCTTTAAACACCTGGCTGGTAAAATAGTAAAAAAATCGCCATTGCTCAGAAAGGTGTTTTACTTCACTCTTGGAATTATTTTTCTCCGTTCCTGGCATTTTCGCAGGGCATTAAAGAAAATAGGACAAAACCTTCCACCAGATGCTTCAGTGCTCGATGCAGGTTCGGGAATGGGCCAGCATACATGGTGGATGGCAAGAAATTTCAGGGCATGGAAAATAAAAGGAATTGACATAATCAGTGAACAGGTTAATGACTGTAATGAGTTTTTCAGGTACTCAGGAATGGGAAACAGAATCAATTTTGAAGTTGCTGACCTTTTAAATTACTCGGAAGAAAACCAGTACGACCTGATTGTATCGGTTGATGTGATTGAGCATATCGAAAATGATATTCAGGTCTTCAAAAACTTCTGGAGTTCGCTCAAAAATGGAGGAGAATTGCTTATTACAACACCTTCCGACAGAGGTGGCTCCGGAATAACTTCAGCCAGAAACCTGTCTTTTATAGACGAGCATGTAAGAAACGGCTATAGCACAGAAGAAATAACAGATAAACTTAAATCGGCAGGTTTCAGTAATATTGAAACAACTTATACATACGGAAAACCCGGACACATATCGTGGCTTATATCAGTAAAGTACCCTGCTATGTTACTTGACAAATCCCTTATTTTTGCCATTCTGTTACCTTTTTATTTCGTGATAGTTCTGCCTCTAGCTTTAATTCTTAATACAATTGACCTGAATTCAGTACATAAAACCGGAACCGGTTTACTTATAAAGGCCATAAAAACTGAAAAGTGAAGTTTTCTATTTACATAGCATCAAGATATTTGCTGGCAAAGAAATCGAGAAATGCCATCAATGTTATATCAGCTGTTTCAGTTGCAGGTGTAACCGTTGGAACAATGGCACTTATAATTGTTCTTTCAGTATTCAACGGCCTTGAGGATTTGATAAACCGCATTTTTACAGTTTTCGATCCCGATTTGAGAATCACCGCAGCAGAAGGCAAAGTGTTTACACCTGACTCTTCAAAACTTCTAAACCTTTCAAAAGTACCGGGCATTGAAGCCTATTCGTTTACCCTTGAAGAAAACTCACTTCTGAAATACGGCGACCGTCAGTATATTGCATCATTAAGAGGAGTAGATGACAACTACTCAAAAGTTACAGGTATCGACAGTATAATTGTTGAGGGTGAATACCGGCTGCAAAGTGTTGGTGGTCGGCCTGAAGCCGTTGTGGGAGCAGGAGTTGCCAGCTATCTGGGAATTAATGTCAATTTTATTACCCCTCTTCATGTCTATGTCCCTAAACGCACAGGTAGTGTTAACCTTAACCCCGAAAATGCCTTCATCGAAAAATATTTATTCCCTTCGGGCATCTACCAGATTGAACATGAATTTGACTCAAAATATTATTTTGTACCTCTCGATTTTGCCCGTGAAATTCTTAAGTACGAAACCGAAATAAGCTCTATAGATATCCGGGTAAATAAACAGGTTGGCATCGGACCGGTGCAGAAAGCAGTGAAAGAGATCTTCGGAGATGCTTTTGACATAAAAAACAGATATGAGCAGAAAGAAATATTTTATAAGGTAATGCGGTCAGAAAGACTGGCTATTTTCATTATACTGACTCTCATACTTATCATTGCCTCATTTAATATTATCGGTTCACTGACAATGCTTATTATTGAAAAAGAAAAAGATATTATTATTCTCAGGAGCCTCGGAGCTGACGATCTTCTTATTAAAAGAATTTTTCTTATGGAGGGATGGCTGATTTCAATAATCGGAACCGTTGCCGGTTTAATACTCGGATTTATAATTTGCTGGACACAGCAGAGGTACGGACTGATAAAGCTTCAGAGTGAAACACTTATCGTTAACGCATATCCTGTAGTGCTGAAACTGAAAGATTTTATTGCTGTACCTGCCACAGTGCTTACTATTGGTTTCTTCGCAGCATGGTACCCGGTAAGGTATCTTTCAAAAAAATACCTTAAAGAAAAAATACAGGCATCTAACCTTTCATTCAGAAGTATAATTATTTTCATAGTAGCAATTACTTCAGTATTGTCCGTATCCTGCTCAAAATCTGAGGAAAACAAAATCAAAAAGAGTGAAATAATTCCTCAGAAAGAATTTGTCAACCTTCTTACAGACCTTTATATTTCTGATGGTTTATTGTCGATTCCGCTTATTAAGGAAATTTATCAGATGAAAGACTCAACACTCAATTATATTGATGTAATCAGGTCGCACGGTTACACAAAGGAGAAAGTTGACCTTACTTTTAAGTACTATTTCATGAATAACCCCAAAAAACTGGAAAAAATTTACGATCAGGTAATAGCCCGGCTGAGCGAGCTCCAGTCAAGGCTTGAAAGTGAAGTCAGTGTGACCCCCACTTTCAACCTATGGAATATGCGTCCCTCATACTCAGTTCCTTCCGACGGGGTTCACAATAAATTATGGTTCAGCATACCTGTCAGAGATACAGGGACATACTACTTTATGTTCGATGCACAGGTTTATCCTGATGATCAGAGTGCTAATCTAAGAACAAAAATATTTTTCTGGAAGCCCGATTCCACAAAGCAGGGGGTAATTAATTACTGGTCTCCTTCCTACTATATACGCGACGGTGAAAAACATTCATACACAATAAAAAACACTCTAACTGATTCTACTTTCACACATATAAACGGCTGGCTCCTTGAGCACGATTCCCAGCCAGGTAGGTGGATAAAACATGTGAAAATTACCAACATAAGGGTCTTTAAAGGTGGAGTCGAATGAGATTTATATCGGCACAATATGTCATAACATGTTCCGGGCCAGTCCTTAAACGTCCTGTTATATGCACAGAAGATGACGGAACAATTATAAGTATTAAAGATACAGGCGGTGAACTGAGGGAAAGTGAATTAACCGAATTTTACAACGGAATAATAATTCCCGGTTTTGTCAACTGCCACTGCCATCTCGAATTATCCTATCTGCATAATAAAATTTCACCATCAACAGGTTTGCACGGTTTCCTTCGTGAACTTGACCGGATAAGGTATAATATTGCCGGAGAGGAAGAAAAAATGGCGCAAAATGCAGATAAAGCCATGTTCGATGAAGGTGTGGTTCTGTGTGCAGACATATGTAATTCTTCATTGACTTTCCCATTGAAAAAAGAAAGCCCAATCAGATACACAAATCTTATAGAAGTATTTGGAATAGACCACAATAAAGCACAGCAAAGAATTGAAGAGGCACTGCTTATTGCTGATATTGCAGAGAAATATGGTTTGAAATGGAATCTTACTCCACATTCTGTTTATTCGGTGCCAGTTCCTCTCTTCAGACTTATAAAAAAATATTCTCTTAGCAACACTCTTACTTCAATACATTTTCTTGAATCAGAAGGTGAGATTTCATTTCTCGAAAGCCATTCGGGACCCCTTATGGATGTATATAGAAATTTTCTTCCTGCCGGCATGACGCCTCTTACAGTAAAAGATCCCATCAGTGCTGTGCTCGACGAAGTAACAACATCAGGTTGTCTTATTCTTGTTCACAACACGTTCATCAGAAGACAACATATTCAGGCATTGAGAAAAAGAGAAAACCTTTATTACTGTATCTGCCCCAACTCAAATCTTTTTATAGAGGGTAAGCTCCCTCCAGTTGAACTTCTTGCAGAAGAGAATTGCAATGTTGTTATTGGCACCGACAGTCTTTCGTCAAACTATGAACTTAGTATTTTATCGGAGCTTAAAACCCTGAGCATGAATTTTCCTTCCCTCAGTCTAGAGACTATTATAAAATGGGCAACATTTAACGGTGCACTTGCTCTATCCGAATCGAAGTGGGCAGGTTCAATCGAACCTGGTAAAAAGCCGGGGCTTGTTCTGATTGAAAATGTTGACTTACACAAAATGAGACTTCTTCCAGAAAGCAGGGCAAGAAGACTTCTTTGAGAAACGCTTCTGTTACCAATAATTATTAATTTTGCGCCGAAACTCACCATTAATGGCCACGTTTCTTTTCGATAAAATAGTCTTCGGGCCTGTTAAAAGCCGACGTCTGGGCGTATCGCTTGGAATAAATCTGCTTCCTTGCAACAGGAAAATATGCTCATTTAACTGTATATACTGTGAGTGCGGATGGACATTGCACCCTGTACCTGGAGGCAGTTCTTTTCCTGCCCGCACAGATGTATACCAAGCACTCTCAGCCAGACTTCAGGAAATGAAAGAAAAAGGTGAGTCGGCCGATGTAATAACCTTTGCAGGTAACGGTGAACCAACACTACACCCCGATTTTCCTTTGATAATTGATGATACTATCGAGTTAAGAAACCGTCTTGCACCATCAGCAAAAATCGCCGTTCTTTCAAACTCCTCAACCATAAACAACCCCTCAATCAAGACTGCACTGCTCAAGGTAGATATGAATATTCTGAAACTCGACTCAGCCATTGACGAGACAATAAGAATTCATAATCAGCCCAGGGTAAAAATTTCGGTAGAAGAACTTATTGAAAACCTTTCTTCGTTTGAAGGACATGTAATTATACAGACACTTTTTCTGAGAGGCAGATACAACGGCAGGGTGATTGACAATACCACTCCTGAAGAAATCGACGCATGGCTAAAGGCTATTGCAAGGATTAAGCCAGAAGAAGTTATGATTTACACTATTGCAAGAGACACCCCTGAAGGAGGAATGCTAATGAAAGTTCCAGCAAAGGAACTTTACAGAATAGCTGCTATGGTCGAAAAACTTGGCATAAAAACACAGGTTTCAGAATAGAATCAAAATTGAAAAAATCAGAAAAAAAGATTCTGGTCTGCCCTCTTCCATGGGGAATCGGCCATACTACAAGAATGATTCCACTTATCAGAAAACTGATAATGACAAACCATCATGTTGTCTTTGCCGGAAACAGCTGGCAGAATGAACTTATTAAAAACGAGATAAAAGGAATTGAATGCATTTATTTCCCGGGTTTCACTATCAGGTACTCTTCTTTCTTCCCCCAGTTTGTCATTATTCTTATGAATTATCCGCTGTTTGTCTACCACACCATCAGGGAACATTTTATTCTGAAAAGAATAATTGAGAAGCATAATCCAGATATTATTATCAGCGACAGCAGAATCGGTTTATGGAACAAAAAAATAATAAGTGTACTGGTTACACATATTATCAGAGTACCTTTTCCCCGCCCGTTCAGGTTTCTTGAAAATCTTACGCTTCCTCTGAGTCGTGCTGTAATAAATAGGTTTACATATTGTTTCATTCCCGATTTTCCGGGCGAAATAAATCTCTCGGGACGCCTCTCCCACTGGTGCCACCTACCTGAAAATGCAAGGTTTATAGGCATCCTTTCCCGTTTTCAAGGGTTTCCGAAGCCTCTTTCTCCCTCTGAAAAACTTGCACCCACCAATATTTCAAGAAGAGAAGAGGATATATCATATATTTACTGCACAGCTATAATGTCGGGCCCATCACCCCAGAAAGAGCTGCTGGCATTAAAAATTAAAGATATACTCCTGAAAACCGGCAAGAACTCTGTAATACTATCGGGGAAAATCTCATCTGAAAGCATCATACAGAAAGAAGACAATATTCAAATTATAAATCATCTGCCAGAAGATGAATTTGCTGAGATTGTTGGCAGAAGTGAAATTATTATTTCCCGTTCGGGATATACAACAGTGATGGAGCTTTTCAGCCTGGGCCGGAGTGCTATACTGATTCCCACCCCCGGTCAGCCTGAACAGGAGTACCTGGCAGAATACCTCTCCGGCAAAAGGTGGTTTATACACTTAAACCAGAGAGACTTAGGCACTGACACCCTGTTTGAACTTCCTGATCTTACCCTACCGAAATTTAATGCATCGGAAAATGAGAGATTGTTAAATGCTGCCCTGGAGGAATTACTGAAGGAATAACATTGCTGCTGACACAACTGAAAATCCTACAAGGAACCCTGAATAGACCTCCTGAGGGTTATGAGCATTGAGCTTCAGCCTTGCTGCCAGAATCATACCTGAAATTAACAGAACCGGAACCAGAAACCATACAAGGTTTTCTTTCATTACTATCCACAGTACAGTTACAAGTGCAGTAAGTGCGCCTGCACCAGCTGAATGAACTGAAATTTTATATCTGAAATTGATCAAAAAGATTATCAATGACAATATGGATACTGATTCAAAATATGCTTTTATAAACAATGGAATACTGAGTCCAATAATAACGAATGAAGTGATAAAATATAAAATTGATACCGTCAACAGGGGAAAAATCCTTTCGGAATTTTTTTCCATTGTCCATGAACTAATGTAGTTTCTGTACCTGAAAACCAGAATCATTCCTAGCGGTAGCAATACATTGTTTATCAATAAAATAAGCAGAATAATTTTTTTTATACCACCTGGAAGGTAAAATAGCAGGGTAGGTGCAGTAAAAATTATCAGAAGGCCATACGCTGGCATAAAAAGAGGATGGAAAAAAATTGTGATGGCTTTGGCAGTGTAAAGTTGAAATTTTTCTGAAAAAATATCTCTCATTATATTTCCTTTCGTAATCGTGCAACCGGAATATTTAACTGTTCCCTGTATTTGGCAACGGTACGCCGTGCGATTTGATAACCTTTCTGCTGAAGTATCTCGGTTAATTTTTCGTCAGTAAGAGGTCTTCTTTTATCTTCATTTTCAATACATTCCTGAAGTATTTTCTTTATCTCGCGCGTTGACACCTCCTCGCCCGAATCGGTCTGAAGACCTTCAGAAAAGAAATATTTCAGAGGGAATATGCCAAAATGAGTCTGAATGTATTTGCTGCTGGCAACTCTTGAAACTGTAGAAATATCGAGTCCGGTCATTTCAGCTATATCTTTAAGAATCATGGGTTTAAGTTTCGTTTCATCACCTTCTTTAAAATATTCTTCCTGGTATTTAAGAATTGCATTCATTGTAAGCAGCAGCGTGTTCTGGCGTTGTTTTATAGCATCTATAAACCATTTTGCTGAATCTATTTTCTGCTTTACAAACATGATTGCATCCTTCATTTCCTTTTTCTTTCCCGAATCGCGAGTATAATTTCTGAGCATTTCTGTGTAGGCTTTATTAAGCCTCAATTCGGGCAGGTTGCGTGAATTAAGGTGAAGTTCAAAACCGTTGTCAGTAACTTCAAGTATGAAATCAGGTATAATCTGTTGTGCGGTTTCTGAAGATGACTCACTCATAAGACTACCCGGTTTCGGGCTAAGCTTCATGATTTCCTCGATGGCTTTTTTAAGTTCATCCTCTCCGACGCCAAGTTTCGACTCAATTTTGTCGTAGTGTTTTCTGGTAAACTCCTCAAAATGGTCTTCAAGAATTTTCTTTGCGAGTCTTACCGAAGGGTTTGCCTGGTCTTTTCTTTTTATCTGAAGAATGAGGCACTCCTGGAGGTTTCTGGCGCCCACACCCGGGGGGTCAAGGTCCTGTACCACTTCAAGAACCTCTTTTACTTCATTTTCCGTCGCATTAACATTCTGAAGAAATGCCAGATCATCAACAATATTAGAAATATCTCTTCTCAGGTAGCCATCTTCATCAATATTCCCGATTATAAATTCCCCTATTGTTTTTTGCTTTTCTGTCAATTCCCTCAGTCCGAGCTGTGTAGCCAGGTTTTCATGCAGGGTTGTACCTATTGAGAAAGGAATTTCCGGACGTTTTTCATCATCCCTGCTGTAGTTCTTTGCCTGCAGCCTGTATTCCGGAATATCTTCATCGTCGTCGATATAATCATCGAGGGTAAATTCTTCCTGTTCCTGTTCATTGTCTTCAAAATCATCCCCTTCCAGTTCTTTCATTATTGTTTCCTCATCATCTTCCTCAGGGCCCTCCTCCAGTGCAGGGTTTTCCTCAAGCTCTTTCTTTATCCTCTGCTCCATCTGAACAGTAGGTATCTCCAGCAGTTTTATCATCTGTATCTGCTGGGGTGAAAGTTTCTGGAGAAGTTTCTGCTCTAACCTTTGTTTTAGCATCTTACTGAGAAATTTACTTGCCCGGATGATTAAAATTCAGCATTCCTTGGTGTTCTCGGGAAAGGTATTACATCTCTTATGTTCGTCATGCCAGTAAGGAAAATAAGAAATCTTTCAAGCCCCAGACCAAATCCGCTATGTGGGGCTGAGCCGAACCTTCTGGTGTCGATATACCACCACAGATCCTTCTCATTCATATTCAGTTCTCTGATGCGATTGAGTAATTTATTGTAGTCTTCCTCTCGCTGTGAACCTCCTATTACCTCCCCTATTCCAGGGAAGAGAACATCCATAGCCTTCACAGTTTTCCCGTCCTCATTCAGTTTCATATAGAAGGCTTTGATTTCTTTTGGGTAGTCTGTAATAATAACAGGCCGTTTGAAGTATTCTTCAACCAGATATCTTTCATGTTCTGCCTGAAGGTCGCGACCCCACTCAACCGGAAACTCCCATTTACGTCCTGATGCTTTCAATATTTCTATAGCATTGGTATAAGTGATTCGTTCAAACGGGTTTTTTAGAATAAATTCAAGGCGTTCAATCAGGCCTTTATCAAACATATTGTTTAGAAACTCGAGGTCGTCCCTGCAGTTTTCAAGAGCATACCTGGTCAGGTATTTAAG
Organism: Bacteroidales bacterium; assembly: GCA_049654745.1. Taxonomy (GTDB): domain Bacteria; phylum Bacteroidota; class Bacteroidia; order Bacteroidales; family VadinHA17; genus LD21. The sequence continues at coordinate 4,862 of JBASIK010000049.1, read as the reverse complement.
AAAATCCTCGGCCAGGTCCATGTTGTCGTTTATATCATAGAAAGCCATTTCCGGTTCAATCATCCAGAACTCGGCAAGGTGCCTCGGAGTGTTGGAATTTTCAGCTCTGAACGTTGGGCCAAACGTATATATTTCACCCAGTGCAAGTGCACCAAGTTCACCTTCGAGCTGACCGGATACAGTAAGATTTGTTTCTTTCCCGAAAAAGTCCTTGCTGAAATCGACTTTACCTTCCTGATTCCTTGGTATATTTTCAAAATCTAACGTCGTAACACGAAACATCTCGCCGGCTCCTTCACAGTCACTGCCTGTAATTATTGGTGTATGCAGGTAATAAAAACCCTTGTCGTTGAAATATTTATGAATTGCAAACGCAATTGCATGTCTTATTCTGAAGATTGCACCAAAAGTATTTGTTCTGAAACGCAGATGTGCTATTTCCCTGAGAAACTCAAGAGAATGACCCTTCTTCTGAAGAGGGTATATTTCAGGGTCAGCTTTACCATAAAGCTCTATTTCTTCTGCTATAATTTCAACAGGCTGTTCTTTCCCTTTCGATTCTGCCAGCTTCCCCTTAACAGCTATTGCAGCCCCGGTATTAATATCCTTAAGTAGTTGCTCACCGAATTTTACTCCTTCGGCAACAATTTGAATATTTTTTATCGTCGAGCCGTCATTAAGTGCAATAAACACTATTTCTTTAATGCTCCTTTTTGTTCTTACCCATCCTTTTACAAGCACTTCCTCACCTACCGGGAATCCTGTAAGAAGTTCTTTTACCTTAGTCCTTTTCATCAGTTTTATATAACTCTTAAAATTCAGACTCCAAAAATAGCAATTCAGAAAATACAATTGCACTTGTTTGAAACAAAACTGGCATTATTTTTGCTCAAATACCCGCATTTTATATTTTTTCTCCAGCGTTTACAAAATATTTTTAAACTACTTCTGTTTATTAATCAGAATTATTTATTTTCAGTTCCCTTTGCAGTAAAGTTTGATTAATTGCTGATTTCTGCGTAATTTTACGATAGAAAATTAATTATGAACTCTATGGAACAAAATCAGAAGCTTATTGTTGTGCCATGGGATTTTACGCATGTTGCTGAACATGCACTGGCTCATGCTGTGAAGATCAGCCGGATGGTTTCAAACCAGATATGTCTTCTTCACATTGTGGATCCCAAAATCAAGCCAGCCGAAGAGAAGGCTAAAAGTGAAAGTCTCAAGCATATAGCTGAAGAAAACAGCAAAAAATACAATGTGCCCATTACCTCTCACATTGAGAAGGGAACCATTTTCAAATCCATTGGCGCTTTCGTAAATGATACAGAAAAACGCGATGTAAGCCTTGTGGTTATGGGCACCCATGGGATTAAAGGGATGCAAAAACTTACCGGAAGCTGGGCTTTGAAAGTTATTGTCAAATCAAAAGTGCCTTTTATTGTTGTTCAGGATCCCCCGCGCGACTGGGAAAGATACCATAATATTGTTTGTCCGATGGATTTCAGGTCGGAGAATAAGGAAAAGATTAAAATGGCAATCTTCATGGGGAAATATTTCGATTCAAAAATCCATATAATAAAAACCACCCCTACCGATAAGATGCTGATAAAGAAGACAAATATCAATCTCAACTTTGCTATCAAATTCTTGATTCAGAACAATATAGAATATGAAATTCACGACCTGCCGAAAGGTGATTTTGCTCAGCAGACGATTGATTTTGCGCAGAAAATAAATGCCGACCTGATATTGATAGTAACAACTAAAAATATCACCTTTACCGATTACATGCTTGGGGCCTCAGAGCAGTACATTATTGCAAATAGTTCAAAAATACCGGTAATTTGCGTTAACCCGAGGGCATCATATGCAAAGAGCTCCCAGTTTATGGGAGGCTGGTCAGACTGAGTTACTTATCCTTACGTTGAGGCATAAGCAGAACAGAAATTACTGCAACAACCAGGCATGCAATAAATGTCGTTAGCCGTGCAGGAACACTTTTTACCGCAAAAGCCGAACTAACAACAGCAATTTTCTTTTCTTCGCTGCTCCAGCCTGTTTGTTCTCTTATTTTATCTGCCAGGCGGGCAGAATTGACGAACTTCCTGCCTTCCAGAGCAAGCAATTGCTCTTTCTCATGGTTACTTATTATATTCTGACTGGCAAGAAAATCAGCTTTCTCTGACGTAACCCTGTAATGCTGTTCAAACCCACCACTAACCCAGAATATTGTAAAAAGTATTCCGGTAACAATTGTAGCAACAGCTGCCTTCCCATGGAATCTTTTCCAGAAAAGCGTAAGCAGAATAACTACCGAAAAAGTGCATCCGATTCCTGCCCACACATAACTTACCAGAGTAAAGATAATTTTTGAAGGAGAAACATATGAGAGCAAAAGCGCAATAACTGCTATTATTCCTGTTATCAGCCGGTGCTTTCTCAGCACCGCTGGTGAGGTGTCCTGGTGTTTTTCTCCTTTTTTCAGAAGGCTTCCGGAAAGTTCAGTTGCCGACAGAATAAGTAGTGAATCGGCAGTTGAAATCATTGCAGCTATGGCACCTGTAATAAGAATAGCTGCTATTACAGGAGGGAACAATTTAAGAATAACGCTGGGCATCACATATTCAGGATCACCAAGACCAGCGGGACCGAAAATAGCAATACCAATCCATCCTATCATTAATGCTCCCGTGTAAGCCACAATAGTCCAGACAATACCAACATTTCTTCCCTTTTTTGCCTGTTCCCTGTTGCGGATTGCCATAAACCTCATTGTCAGTTGCGGCAATCCTCCGAGGTATCCGAAAAACCAGCTGAAGCCGCCTGTAATAAGCAATCCGGCACCAAATCCTTTTGCAACACCTGTAAGAGAAGTATATGATTCACCCGATTTTCTTAGAGCTTCACCTATCCCTGAGGCATAAAGTTCCGGATGGTTCGAAATATAAATTATTCCCGCCACCGGAGCTATAACCAGTGCTGTAATCATCAGAAGTGCCTGAATAACATCAGTATAGACCACACTTCTGAAACCACCATATATTGTGTAGGGGATGATAATCATAGCCGTAATAAGCATCCCTAATCCTGGTTCTATTCCGAAAAGAGTATTCAGTGTCTTTCCTCCTCCAAGAAACTGGGCGCCCACATAAAAAAAGAAAAAGAAAACTATCGTTAAACTGCTGATCACCCTCAACAGTCGGCCAGTGTCACCATGTTTGGCTGCAAGATAATCGCTGAAAGTCGTGACATTATATTTCTCAGCTTCATCTCTAAGTCTCCATGCCAGCAGCGCCCAGGCAGTAATTATACCGGCAACACAACCAATTGCAGTCCATATTTCCGTCAGTCCTGTTGCATATGCCGCACCAGGAAGCCCGAGAAGTGCCCACGATGACTCACCTGTCGCCCTTTCCGACAGAGCTGCCACCCAGCCCGGAAGTTTGCGACCAGCAATAGAATAATCACTGCCCGTCTTTACCTTACGACCCTGATAAATACCCCATAAAATCAGCAGGGAAAGATATGCAATGAGAACAATTACTATCTGAAGCTGATTTTCCATAACCTCCGAAAATTTTTATACATCCAAAAATAATCAGTAAAACTATGATAAAAAACCATTTTGATAACACATACTTAAAAACTATCTTAGAGCCCTGCTCAGGATAAAACCATCGGGTCTTATGTCAATTACAGTTGAACAGGTTACAAAATATTACGGCACCCAGAAAGCACTTGATAACGTATCGTTTGAGGTAAAAACAGGGGAGATAGTAGGCTTTCTAGGTCCTAACGGAGCCGGTAAGTCAACAATGATGAAAATTATCACCGGTTTTATCCCACCATCATCGGGCAGAGTTCTGCTCAACGGCATTGAAACAGGCTGCGACGATCCTGAAATCAGACGTAAAATCGGATATCTTCCCGAAAATAACCCTCTTTATCCTGAGATGTATGTAAGAGAGTACCTTGGTTTTGTTGCTTCATTCTACCTTTCGGGCAAAGAGAGGCAAAAGGCCGTTGATGAAATAATTGAAATTACCGGACTTGTTCCCGAACAAAACAAGAAGATAGGCTCACTGTCGAAAGGTTACCGGCAAAGGGTCGGACTTGCTCAGGCACTTATACACAACCCTGAAATACTTATCTTCGACGAAGCAACTTCAGGCCTGGATCCCAACCAGATAGTAGAAATACGCTCACTCATTAAAGAAGCTGGAAAAGAAAAAACAGTGCTCATTTCAACACATATAATGCAGGAAGTTGAAGCTATCTGCAGCAGAATCATTATCATCGACAGGGGAAAAATAGTAGCTGATGACCCGAAAGAAAAGATTTATTCAAGGATTATGCAGGCAATACAGACAGTGAAAGTTGAATTCGACAGACAACCCGATGAAAAAGAACTTGCCAGCATACCCGGTGTAATTTCAGTAAGCAGAACAGAGAGCAATATGTTTATAATTGAGGCTGAATCAAAAGCCGATATACGTCCTCATATCTTTTCATATGCAGTAAATAACAACCTCACCGTACTCTCTCTTATAAGGCAGGAGAGCAATCTTGAAGAAGTTTTTCGTAAGCTTACTGCATAATTTTTTTGTTAATCATAAATATTTTTATTTGCTTTGTGCTTTCAAAAAATGGTGGAAAGATTTGTGCTGATTGCAACCACGGAAAAAAATGCTAAAATGCGAATATTCCTTGCTTTTCAGTCAACAAAAACTTCCCCTTATTTGTTTTAACCCTAATAAATAAAATATTAAATGAGTTATTTGTTTACTTCAGAATCAGTTTCAGAGGGTCATCCCGATAAAATAGCCGATCAGATATCCGATGCCCTTCTCGATGAG
>JBASIK010000048.1:0-22398 GCA_049654745.1 Bacteroidales bacterium | reverse complement strand
ATGGTGCGATACTGAATGAGGATATAAATTCTTCGGCGGGTATAGAGTTTTCGAAGCTAGAGAGTTTGAGCAGTGGGAACATACTGGTGGGTAGTTCGGGTAATGTAGCGACTCAGGTATCGATGAGCGGGGATGCTAGTATCAGCAATACTGGGGTATTGACTCTTGCAAATACAGCGGTTACAGCGGGGTCATATGGCAGTTCATCGCAGGTAGGCACGTTTACTGTTGATAGTAAGGGGCGTTTAACAGCAGCGGGGAATGTAGCCATCAGCATACCATCAAGTGCAGTCAATGATGCTACGGAAGCAAATACACCGGGAACTATAGTCCGCAGAGATGCAAGCGGCAATTTCAGTGCCGGGACTATTACGGCTTCACTGAACGGTAATGCAAACAGTGCAACAATTCTTCAGACGTCAAGGCAGATTAACGGGGTTGCATTTAATGGGTCATCAGATATTACAGTGCCGGTTAACTCAACCGATGACGGCACAACCGCATCGGCTGTATATCCGTTATGGACTTCCGGGGCAGGGAATAATGCTGCAAAAATAACATCTGCAAGTCTCAGTTTTGTACCTTCAACAGGGATATTGAGTGCTACTGGTTTTTCAGGTTCAGGAGCAGGGCTCACAAACATACCCAATGGTGCCCTTGTTAACAGCGCTGTTACTATAGGAACAACTAATATCTCCCTTGGAGCTACGGTTACATCTCTCGATGGACTAAATTCAGTTACTGCAACTTCTTTCAATGGAAACCTTACAGGTAATGTAACAGGAAATGTTACAGGTAATGTTTCAGGCACAGCTTCAAATGTTACAGGAGTAGTAGCAATAGCCAACGGTGGTACCGGCCAAACGACCCAACAGGCAGCTCTGAATGCACTTGCCGGAGGTACTACAGCAGGCAGGTATTTGCGTGGTGATGGGACAAATGTTACACTTTCCCAGCTGCAAGCTTCAGACCTGACAGGTGTAGTGTCGGTGGCAAATGGCGGTACGAATAATGGTTCTCTGTCAATGACCAATGGTGGGGTTATTTATACTGATGGAACAAAAATGATGAATACAGGTGCAGGTTCAGCAGGACAGATTTTAAGGAGCACTGGTACAGGAGCACCAGTATGGTCCACACCTTCCTATCCGAATACAGCAAGTAACGGTAAGCTTATGATAGGTGATGGGACAAACTGGGTTGAGACAACTGCAACATATCCGTCTACAACGACCGCAGGACAATTGCTTTATTCCTCAGCTGACAATACCATTACAGGTCTTGCAACAGCAAATAATGGAATCCTTGTGACTGATGGAAGTGGTATTCCCTCAATAGGCAATTCAGTCGGGGCACCTCTTACAATGCCTTCAATTAATTTATCAGGGACATCTAATCAGATAGTTATGCAAAGCTCAGGCATTACAGGAACATTATCGTGGACACCAACAACTTCAGATAAAGTAATAACATTCCCTGATGCTTCCGGAGAAGTCGCTTTAAAAAGCGCCGGTGCAAGCTGGCTTGTTGATGGAAATTCAGGAACAAATCCTTCAAATAACTTCATTGGTACAACCGATAATGTGGACCTTGTTTTTAGGGCAAATAATTTTGAAAGAATGCGAATTGAATCTTCAACAGGTCATGTGAAATTAGGGGATGCCAACTCCGGAACGGTAAAGTCAAACATGGAACTTGTTATGCGTGAAGATGGTGATGTATATGGAACATCCATCTTACGCCTTCGTAACAGAACAGACGAAAATGGTGCAATATTCGAAACGCAACCCACAAATCCAACTATTTCCCTTGTAGATTTTATCTTTAAAACATCACTTGATGCTTCAAACACTATACAGAGAAATATCAGATTTGAAGCAAGAGCATCTTATGCCAGAACTGGATCGCCATCATTCCATATTGGAGGTGCTGATGCCGGTGGTGCATCAGACCCTGATAATCCTACATTTTCTGTTGGCGACAATTATTCTGCATTTAATAAGCCATTGAAAATCGGTGATTATAATACACCATCTGCACTTTTACATCTTGCAGCGGGCACATCTTCAGCAAACAGTGCCCCGCTGAAATTTACAGCAGGAACTAATTTAACTACAGCAGAAGCAGGTGCTGTGGAATATGACGGAGTTGCCTTTTATTCTACCGTAACAAATAATTCAAGAGGTGTAGTTCCATCAGAACAGATGATTATTTTGACAAGTGATTACACTGGCTCTAACAATAATGTGGCACAGAAAGTATTCAATACTTCAAACGGAGGAGTTACACTAGCCGATAACACTACCTATATGTTTGAAGCCCAATACATGGTTTATGCATCAGGAGCAGCAACGACATATATAGAAACCGGTTTTGGAGGAACAGCTACTGTATCAAGCATTGGATACACGGCTATAACCAGTAAAAATAATAGTCCCACTGTCCAGAGTGGAGTCAGAACCTCTTTTGTAAGCACCAGTAATCTGACCCAGGTAACTGATAGTGATACTGATGATTATACAACAATCATACTTAAAGGTGTTGTAAGGATTAATACAGGCGGCACATTAATACCTCAGATTAGATTTTCTAATCCTCCCGGGTCAAATCCAGTTGTTTCTTCAAACAGTTATTTTAAGGTCTATCCTGTTGGCAATGAGGGAGTAAACTACGTTGGAAACTGGAATTAAAATTTAAAATATTGAATATGAATATTATAAAAATTGCTTTAATCGGTTTAAGCATCCTACCAGCAATTGTTTACGGACAAAGGGTAAAACCCAGGTTGCAAGATCGGCAAGAAACGGTTGCTATTTCACTCTCAAATGCAATTGACTCTTCCCAGTACATTATAGGTGCTTTCATAGGGCAGTACCTTAAGGCGAACAATCTACCAGTGACTAATATCCAGTTATTTAATAAAGGTATGCAGGATGTTCTTTCGGGACAATCATTGCTGGTTGCAGCCGATACCATACCAAAAATCGTTAATGCATATCTGAGTCAGGCAGTAATTGAGAGAAATAAAGTTTTAGAGAAGCAATTATTTGAAGCTGTAAAAAGTCAACCCGGTGTAGGCGTATTACCAAGCGGTGTATGTTACGTAATTGCAAGAGCAGGGGAAGGAGCAAGGCCACTTGTGGCAGATACCGTTACGATGCACGTAAAAGGTTATCTGCCCGATGGTACCCTTTTCGAGGATACGTATACCCGTAATACGCCACTGAAGGCTCTCCCGGAAAACCTTATACCCGGACTGAAGGAAGCAGTGCAAATAATGCAGGCAGGTTCTGTATGGAGAATTTATATACCATCAGCTCTGGCTTATGGTGAAAAAGGAATTCCGGGTATTATACCTCCTTTTTCAGCTCTTGTTTTTGATGTTGAATTATTAAGTATTAACAAAAGTAAATAAATCCACTTCTCGCTTCCTCTCACTGAGGAGAAGAGGAGAGAAGTGAGGTCAATAATGCACAGGCAAATCAAAATATTAACCTCTTCAGAAAGTAATTCCCGAGTAAGAATTACTCTGCTTACCTGTGCATTGATGTTACTCAGGTCTATCGTATTATTTTCCCAGGTTATTACAAATAACGGAGCTGCAATAAATATAACTAATGGCATAGTTGTAAGCTCGAGAGACGCCATAAATACTGCGGGACTTCTGATTAACAGCGGCGAGTTGAACCTGACAGGCAATTTCACAAACACCGCTGTCGCAAACGGCAGTAACGGTGTCTTCAGAATTGGCGGTAACTGGACAAACACCGGCGGAATATTCCAGCCCGGAACAAGCACTGTAATATTTAACGGTTCCAATATTCAGTCAATTATAAGAACCGGCGGTGAGACTTTTCACAATATGTCACTTGCCAATACCGGCCCCCCAGGTTCGGACAGACTTTTACTGCCCAATAATGTGACTGTTCAGAATATCCTTACTCTTGCATCAGGCAACATACTCACAGGTGCAAATAAGCTGCTGCTTTCAAATCCTGCTGCTGATGCACTGGTTTACACATCGCTTACAAAAAGCCGTATAATAGGTCGATTCGAAAGGGGAATTAACCAGAATGCAAAGTATCTTTTCCCGCTGGGCACACTTGATAATTATAATCCTGCTAACATTACGTTCAATACTGTAGTCGTTTCAGGAACTCTTCTTTCGGAATTTCTAACTCCGGCATCAATTGATTCTGCTGGTCTTCCATTACCTGATCCTCCAGATGAGGTAGCAAGGGTTTACCAGGATGGCTTATGGAATTTCATATCAAACAGTTTCTCGAGCAGCGATTTCAGCATTACGCTTGATGCAGAAGGTTTCACAACTTTTCCGATTCAGGATATAACAAGAATAATAAAACGCACAACAGGTGGGAACTGGACACTCGACGGTACTCACAGTCCGGCAACAGGTACATCAGTTTACCGGAACAATCTTACAGGAGATATTTCACCTCTTGGGTCACAGTTCACACTGGCACAGAGCAGGCCAAGGATAATTCAACATCCTAAAGATACAATAGTATGTGAACGTTCTCCGGCAACATTTACAATTATAGCAACATCAACACGTCCTCTTACATACAGGTGGTATAAGGAACCCGGAATTCTCCTTACAGGCCCGCGCTACAGTGTTGCAAGTGACGGAACTCTGGTTATTGTTAATGCCGTACTTTCTGATTCAGGATATTATTACTGTATAGTCACAGATGATTATGGTAATTTCACAAGAAGCAATTCTGCACACCTGGGGGTTAACAAGAGACCTATTGCTACTGTTACACCATCTTCTCAAGATCATGAATGCTCCAATGTTCCATTTACAAACATGATATTCGGCGAAACGGCAGGTGTACCTGGAACAACGTACCTGTGGACACGAACCGAGCCGGCTGGGATTACTACAACATTACCGTCGAGTGGTACGGTTTTGAACATTGGGGATTTTATTGGTGGCACATTTATTAATGAAACAGATGAACCAATAACAATTATATTTACAATTGTGCCTGTTGGTCCTTCTCCAACATTCTGTACTGGCGAAACGATATATGCAACAATAACGGTAAATCCGACGCCAAGAGTTATTCCGGTGAGCGTTAAAGATGAGATATGCGACAGCAGGAATGCGAACAGCGCTTTGAATAATACTCAGATAACCCTTACTTCACCCACTGTTACAACTAAAGGGGTAGTTAGATTTGATTATACTGTTGCTCTGAGCGGATTACCTGGCAACCTTGTTGGAAATACTTCTCCTGCCACTAATCTTTCTCCGGGGTATGTAATTAATTTTACTTACGAAAACTATACAGATACAATACAAACTGTAACATATTCTATTACTCCAAAGGTTGACGGCCTCTCCTGTCCTGCAGGTCCGGTTGTTGACCATGTTATCAAGGTCCATGCATTGCCATTGCCAAGAATTTCACCTCCTCCCAGTATCGATGTGCTTCAACCGATGACCTGTACAAGTGGCTCAGGTCTTGCTGCACTCAGAGCTGTAATTTCAGAAGGAGCCGATCCTTACAAAATAATCTGGAGGGGACCAGTTGGGTATTATATGGAAGATTCTGTTGAAATCAGAAATCTTTTCAGCGGGCAGTACACAGTTAAGGTTACAGACAACATAGGATGCATGAGAGAAGATTACATAAACATTGTACCACAACTTGCTAGAGGTTATATGGTTCCAACACCAATAGATCCGGGTGGCTATCCTATATCATGCATCGGCAGTTCTGACGGAACTGTTACCATTTCTGCCACTGGTGGTATTACTCCGCCATATAATTACTGGCTGGTTAGAAACGGTGTTGATACAATTTCTACAGGAGTCTTTTCCGATAACAGAAACCCTGCTGATCCTGCAACATACAGAATTATTACAGGACTATCTGCAGGTACATATACTTTATATATCAGAGACAAAAATGGATGCCTTGATGAAAATCCAAAGACTGTTACCCTCAGGCCTCCGCCACCTGTAGTAGTACAATTCGGTACAAGCAATTATGCAGGAGGATATAACATATCATGTAAAGGATATAACGATGGTTCTGCATGGGTGAGCTCTATTTCGGGAGGAAGAGGTGGATATCATTACAGATGGTTTACATATGACGGAAACATTCCCGGATCAGATAGCACTTACAGAATTGACAACCTTATTGCAGGTACTTATTATCTCGAGGTAACTGATACCCTCGGATGTATTACAATATTTAACGTAACCCTTACCGAACCTTCTGGTATTGAACTTTCTGGATACAGGCTTTCATCCAGCAGGGACAGCAGTTATAACATTTCATGCAATGGTTTCAGTGATGGGTCCATTGACATTACAGTCACAGGCGGTTCAGGTACTTATAACTTCAGCTGGACAGGTCCGGACGGGTTTACAGCAAATACTGAAGATTTGAAGAATTTGAAGGCAGGAACTTATACAGCCACAATAACAGATGTTTCGAATACTACATGTATTTTAATGCCTTTGCCGGTATTTACGCTAACAGAACCTGCTCCGCTTAATGTAAATGCTATCCCATCAGTTTCAGTTAATGGAAATCATAATATTAATTGTTCCGGAGGAACAGGTTCAATAGATTTGACAGTGTCAGGCGGAAGTACAGGAAATTACAGATTTAACTGGAGTACCGACAATGGTTCAGGAATTATTCAGGGAATGGAAGACCAGTTCGCCCTGACGGCTGGAAAATATAATGTTGTTATAACTGATTCTAACCTGTGTGTTGCCACGACAGAAATTGTTCTTACTGAACCAGAACCACTGACAATTTCACTTGTTCCGAAACATATTACCTGTGAAACTCCCGGGTTTAGCAATGGTTCTATAGACCTTACAGTAGCAGGTGGAGTTCCGCCATACTCATATCAGTGGTCGAACGGCGCTACAACCGAAGATATAAGCAACCTTTCCGAAGGTTATTATTCAGTCACGGTAACAGATGTCAATGGATGCCGTATTACTGATTCAATTAGAATTAATCTGCCTCCTGCAGTCGAATTTAATAGTATTCTATCGGATTATAATGGTTATAATGTAAGCTGCACAGGGTACAGTAACGGATATATTAATATTGAGCCAACCGGTGGGGAAGCCCCGTTTACATATTTATGGCAGGGACCTGACGGGTTCTCATCAAATGAAAGAAACATTTCAGGCCTAAAGGCCGGACAGTATCAGCTGATTGTAACTGATGTCAATTTGTGTACAGCTACAGAAACTTTTGTTCTGAATGAGCCCGAAAAAATCAGTTTAGACCTTACACTCTCAAGAAGCAACGATGGTAATTATAATATTAATTGTGCTGGTGATACAACAGGTACCATTAGTGTTGAGGCTGTCAACTTTGTAGGTGGTGTAAGTTTTCTGTGGCCCGATGGATATATAGGCAAAACCAGAACCGGACTTAAGGCCGGAACTTACCGACTAATTGCAATTGACCGGAACGGGTGCCATGCTGATACTTCAGTTACACTTACTCAGCCCGACTCTATCAGGATTCTTTTCAGCGTTACACCCCCATTCTGCCCCGACAGCCCCGATGGTGAGATAAGTATTGAAGTCCATGGTGGAATTGAAGCTGGTGGCTACATGTACAGATGGTCTGACAACTCAACCGGACAATCTTTGACTAACCTGACGAAAGGGGTGTATAGAGTGAAGGTGATGGATGCTAATAATTGTACAGTGACCGACTCAGTAAGGCTTGAAACACTTAATGAATCGTGTCTGGTTATCCCAAATGCATTCTCACCAAATAATGATAATATTAATGATGAGTGGAATATAGGCATGAAGCATCTGTATCCTCAGATGGAGGTGAAAGTATTTAACCGCTGGGGTGAGCTTGTATGGAAGTCAGAAAAAGGATATCCTCAGCCATGGGATGGCAGAAGCAACGGAGTACTTTTACCGATGGATTCGTACCATTATATAATTGATCTGCATAATGGCAAAAAATCGATAATAGGAAATGTAACAATTGTCAGATAAACATTAACTTTATAAAACTTTGAAGAGGATACTGATAATACAGGTAATTATTTTGGCAGCTCTGCTTAAGGTCGACGGCCAGCAGCTGCCTTTGTACAGCCAGTATCTCTACAACAAGTTTCTGATTGATCCTGCAGTTGCTGGTAGCGACGGTTATACTAGTTTTAATCTAACTGCAAGGGAGCAGTGGGTCGGATATTATGGTGCCCCTCGTACGTACTCATTCAGCTGGCAGACCAGATTTCTAAAAAGAGGACATATTATTAAACAGGTAAGTCCAAGAAGGCAGGTTTTCAGACCAAAATCAGACGGGAAGGTTGGAGTTGGAGGATTTATTTTCAGTGATAAAAACGGTCTTGTTAGACGTACCGGTTTTCAGGCAACTTATGCATATCATACCTGGGTTCAACAGGCGACACAATTGTCAATGGGTCTTGCAGTTACTGGATATCATTTCAAGATTGATGAAAGAGATCTTAATTTTGAGGACCCTGATGAACCATGGCTGAATAATGAGCTTAGAAAAGGAGTGTTTATCCCTGACGCTTCATTTGGACTCTATATTCTGAATTCTCGCTTTAGCTTCGGTTTTTCTGCCGACCAGTTATTTGGTGCAAAGGCTAAAATTGGAAATGATGCATATAAAAAGCTGCAGGTGAGCAGACATTATTATCTGTTTGGCTCATATACTTTTACAGACATGAGGTATCATGAGTTTCAGCCATCATTTCTTTTGAAAATGTCGGAACAATTTATGCCTCAAGTAGATGTAGGGTTTACTTATACATATAACCAGTCGGTATGGGGAGGTCTCACCTACCGAACAAATAATTCAATTATTGCCCATATTGGCGCCAAATATCAGAATATATGGATAGGATATGCTTTCGATTTCTCGATGCAGGAGATACAGCGTCTAACTTACGGATCACACGAGTTATCAGTTGCCCTTAAATTTGGCGACAGTACAAGGCGTTACAGATGGCTCGACAGGTACTGAAGTTTTTGGAAATCGTTAAACTGTATTATGTAATGGGTATTTGGTTATTCAATGTTTGAATGTGTTAATAATCTGCATTACCCTTTCCGGATTCAGAGTTCTTTAGCAAGTATACGATTGAGCTGCTTCGTGTAACATCGAACAAGGATAAAAGAAAGAAGATAGATCCTTTTAAAAGGCCATTAAATAGGGGTATTCTCGAACCTCTATTCTTTTCACTCAGGATAGATATATAAAAAACATCAAAAGGAAGTTTTTTCATAGAAATTATTTCAAACCCTGCCTTTCCAGCCAAGTAGGAAAAGGAAACGGGGTTGAAATGCCACAGATGTCTTGGTGCATCGTACGCTGCCCATAGATTCCTGTAATGGATGCTGTCGAATGACATATTGTTTGGTGTGGCAATAATCAAAATGCCATTAGGCCTCAGAAGGCGTTTGATTTCGGAGAGTGACTGAAAAGGATTGTGAAGATGTTCGAGTACGTGCCATAAAGTTATACAATCAAATGAAAATGAAGGAAGTATCTTCATTTCTTCTGGTCGTATAGCTTTTATTCCGAAGTTTTTTACAGAATATTCTCTGGCATCATTGTCAGGTTCAATACCTGTAGCATCCCATCCTGCCTTTTTCATAGTTATCGCAAAATGTCCAGTCCCGCTACCGAAGTCAAGAATGGTGCCAGTGCGTTTCCCGGTATAATTAATTACAAGATTTTTTTTCTTCAAAAGCATAAATTTCCTCACAGTGTAATAAATCTTTCCTGTAAAGGATTTTACTGCATCGGAATGGGGGATATAATCGACTGATTCATAATATCTGCCCGATTCCTGTTCGCCAGGGTGATACTGAGTGAATTCAAGCCGACATTCCGGACACCTGTAAATGGGAAACAATTCACCTGAAACCAGGTAGTCCTTGCATTCGATATATGGTCCGATGCTATTGCTATTGCATACAGGACATTTATTGTAAGTAACTTTCATTTGTCAACCTGCCTTTTTTTAAGAAGGTTGAAAAATAGATACCCAATTACTAGAATGATATATATTATTGAGCTGGCAAGTGAAATTTTTTCACCTGTATAATACGATGCAGGTCGGAACCGGAGTATTATTTCATGATTTCCAGGGGGTACTACAAGAGCTCTCAGAATGTAGTTGGCCCGGATAATAGGTGCTTCTTTGCCATCGATGCTAGCTATCCAGCCTGCCGGGTAATATATTTCAGATAAAACTGCCAGTCGTTCATGGGCTGTTACACTTTTATAAATCAGTTCATTGGGTTTATAAGAGACCAGCCTGATGGTATCACCAGGTGAACCCTTTAGGGCTGAAGCATCAGGTATATATTGTTTGAAGCGGACATCAATTACAGCTTCTTTTGAAGGATTGATATGCTTCAGTGAAGCCAGCTCTTCGTTCGCATTCTCAGCGAAAATAATTTTATCGATAAACCATGTATTTCCAATGGCATAGGGATTGGAAAGGGGTGGCATATCGGGATTTACAATAAAATATTTAGTATTCAGCATATTAAGTCCGTGAAGCTTCTGCAGGGCAGAATCTATATGGGGGTAGGGATTTGGTTGTTGAAGCATGTTTGTAAAATTCACAATTTCAGGATATAAAACTGAATCTATCAGCTCATTGTATCTTTTCAGTTTTGCACCGTGATAGCCACCTATTGAGTGATGGAAAAGAGAAGTTGAGGCATCGTTAAATGGTGATACTGTGAGATTAAGAACCCTGAATATTGTTGTATCTTTAAGTATATGCTGGCTGGCTGCAGAAGGAAGGGTAAACCGGAGAGCTGATGACTTTGTTGTAAATTTTCCGGCATTAAGATATCTTTTGTCAACCGGGAACAGATCAAGCAGAAACAGCAGGCCAAGTATTGCCACACAATGTTGAACCTTCAGTTTGTTAAAGATAAAACCTAGCAGTACTGATGCTGACAGAAGAATAAAGATAAGTGATCTGAAGGCGTCTGCTCTGAGAAGTTCAATTCTATCTTTTTTCAGAGCGCTTGTGAGCCATCCTGGTAACTGACTTTCACGCTCTCCGGGGGAAAGGAAAGAACCCGCAAGACCCGGGAATAATAGGAACAGTAATGTTAGCCCTCCTGTGATGCCCAGGGATATTTTCAATGCTTTTAAAAAATCTTTTTGTGAAATTCTTTTTTCAAATATTTCTTTAAGTGTTAATATGGCCAGCAGAGGCATGCAGAATTCTGCTATAACTAAAATCATAGTTACTGCTCTGAACTTATTGTAACCGGGGAAATAATAAAAGAATAGATCTGTAAGTGGCATGAAGTTTTTGCCCCAGGATAGCATAACAGACAAAAGAGTTGCAATAGCCAGCCACCATTTTATTGGTCCCTTAATAAGTATAAGACCCATTATGAAAAGAAACACAACTATTGCACCCACATATACAGGGCCATCGGTCCATGGTTGAGAGCCCCAGTATCTGTGAAAATTGGCAGCATACTGCGATGCATTGTTCAGCCTTAATGCCTTTGCAGTAGCAGAACCTGTATCGAATGGTCTGTTTGCACCTCCTTTAAAGTTCGGAATGAGCAGTGTAAGTGTTTCGTCAATCCCATAACTCCACTGGGTTGCATAATCTTTGTTCAGACCTTTCACTTCCCTATGTCCAGGGATTATAAGGTCCGATTTCCCTCTAATTGAATATTTACCGTATTCGTATGTAGTATAAAGCGATGCAAAATTCATTCCTGCCGACAGCAAAACTGGTATAATCAGAATTAGAGATTTTTTCAGGAAAGGAATAACTTCCTTTGTCCGTACAGCAGTGATAAACTCTGCAATAATGAATACCAGAATGCAAAGCAGTGTATAATACAGTATCTGGGGATGATTTGATAATATCTGGAGGGTTAGAAAAAATGCCAGAAGCAAGGATCCCTTTATAAGGTCTTTTTTGTAACTATAATATACGCTTCCTATTACTGGAGCCATATATGCAATTGCAAAAGCCTTTGTATTGTGTCCTGCTCCTAGGATAATTATGAAATAGGATGAAAATCCGTAGGCAATGGCACCGGCAATGGCAAGTCTGTAATCAACTTTAAAAAACAGAAGAAGTATATAAAAGCCTGTCATAGTAAGGAAGACTGGAGCCAGGGGTAGTTTCATGAATTTCAGAAGCTGGTCAACATATCGCATAAGATTTCCATAATATTTTACTGAAATCAAATATGCGGGCATGCCACCGAACATTGAATTTGTCCACAGGGGCTCCTGACCGTATTTTTCTCTGAAATTACGTATTTCACTTGCAGAATTGTATGCGACAGTACCATCGTTTGTAACAAGTACCTTGCCTTCAATAACTGGGTAGAAGTAAACAAGTGATACAACAGCAAATAAAATTATTGCTACTGCATGTGGCAGAGTGGCTTTAATATTAATTGGGATCTGCATCGTGGAAACTTTGAAATTAATTCTTAAGGTTAACTGACAAAAGTACTTATTATTAAATAATACGATTGAAGTTTTAAGCTATTTTTTATTTTCAGCAGGGTTGTTTAAAAGGAATTCAATAAGCAAAGGATAAAGTTTGTCTTCCCTGCACTTTTCTTCCCAGGTTTTTCTTGCTGCCTGTCTCATCTGCAGGTAATTTTCAGCATTAACAATATTTTCAATTTTTTCTGCAAGAAATGAAGGTTCAAATTCTACAGGAATTATCACTCCTCCAGGTTCAGTAACTATTTCAGAAGTACCACCTGCATTTGTGGCAATAACTGGAATACCAAAGGAAAGGGCTTCCATAACCGAAATGGGAACGCCTTCGGAAGAGCTGACATTCAGAAAAAGGTCAACAGATACTGTTTTGTAGAAGTTCATGAGTTTTTCATGGTTTATTTCTCCCGGGAACTGCCAGGATATATTTCCGGGAAGCTGCATGGCAAGCTCTGTAACTTTTTGTTTTAATGGCCCCTCTCCGAAATGTATCCATTCAACCTTTAATTTAAGATATTTCAATGCCAGTGCGATAAGTTCCACCCTTTTAACCGGTACTATGTTTGAACATGAAACAATTCTTACTGTTTCAGTTTTTTCATAAGGATTTAATCCAAAGTCGGGAGTACCAATTCTTGAAAGAAAAATATTCTCTTTTGGAATGGCATATTTTGTTGAAAGATAATTCTTTCCTGCTTCGGATACTGTAATAACCGAATCAATTCTTTTTATCTGTTCTCTTCGCCATGGGATATAGTCTGAATTCAGGTGTTCATACAGGTCAGAGCCGTGAAATCGTACTGCTATGCGGGTTCTAAGGTTTTCAGGAAGAAATGGGATCACCTGGCTCCATCTAAGACCCCAGTTGAAGAAAAGCACATCGGCTTCATTAAAAAAAGCTATAAGATTATTTTTCTTAATGTATGAAAGAATTCCACGAATCATAAGTAGATGTGTTATCCAGATTCTGAATCTGGATAGAGAATGAAATACACCAGATTTCAAACCTTCGAATAAAAATTTTTTCAGGCAAGAAGTATTGAAAATACCTTTGAAAATAAGTTCAGGCGACTTTTTTATTCTTTTAAAAACAGGTTGTTTTAGAAGTGCGTTTTCAGGGATATTCCTCACGTAATCATCATCTCCACGCTGAAGCGGAAAAATAATCACCCTGGTAAAAGCGCTTGCGAAATATTTGATTTCGTTTTCCAGAAAGGTTTCGGCTTTTCCGAACGGATATCTGTCGGTAAATAATATCAGAGTTTTACTCATATTTTTTATCTGTTTTTTTCTTCAGATAAAAACATGCCCAGTCACCTTCCATTAATTTGTTTAATTTTTCGGCTTCCCGGTCGAATTTTTTTAGTTCTGACCTGCTGAAAATTGAATCCGGGCTATTTTTAGGCAGGCCTCTGAGATATTTTTCGCTTGTAACAAACTGGTCACGGGTGGAGTCATATGACAGGCCATCGATAAAGAATCCGGTATTTTCAGCGAGGATTTCTATACTTTTTCTGGTATGTATGAAGAAATGACGGGGCGCATCGAGTCCAGACCAGTATTCTCCGTATTTCTTGCATGAAGCTGAATCAGCAACAGGAATGCGTATTAATACACTACCCTCCGGAGCAAGCAGTCTGTTTATATGATAGAGAACATTTTTTGGGTCAGGCATGTGTTCAAAAGAATGATGAAGCATTATGAAATCAAATTCCCCCTGCATATCAGATAATTCCATTTTTCTGATTATTACTCCTTCTGGATAAATGATATCTTTTTCAATATAGGGATCGATCCCTGTTAAATTTCTGAATCCGCTTCTGTAAAGTGAAAGAAGTTTTCTGCCCGATCCACACCCAACATCAAGTATTCTGGAGTTAAAGTTAATTTCTTTTTTTCTGATCCACGGGAAAGGGTGTTTATATACAAGGGAGAGTATGAATCCTGGAATATTGAAGTATCCAATGTAGTATCGAAGGAGGCTTTTTTTAGATATGCTATAATGCCTGTAAGTTTTGTTGGAAAAACTGGCTGGTCGTAAGCATAATAGTCAGCAGGATAATATTTTCCGGGATTTTTCGGAAACTCAAGTATCTGAATACAACCACAGGATGAGCAGGTGAAGTAGTTGAATTCTTCCAGAGTGCCGAATTGCCTTTCTTTAGCGGTGAAGATTTTATTCCCCTTACTGTTTCCGCAAATTCTGCACTTTGGTTCAGATATTTGATATTTATCTGCGCCTTTCAGATTATTTTCAAAATTCATTTTGTCTGGTTGATAAGGTTCATAATCATTGAAAAGCATACTTTTCTGTCGTATAAGTTTAAGGCATCTTCCCTGCCTTTGCTTCCCATTTTTTTTCTCAGTTCACTGTCGGAAAGAAGTTTGCTAAGGGCTTCAATCCATTCGTTTTCCGATGAGGCAAGAAAACCATTTTCTCCATGCCTGATGATTGAACTGTTGATTCCTACCGGACTTGCCACGCAAGGAATTCCTGCAGACATATAAAGATAAAGTTTATATCCTCCCTTTGCACGTGTAAACTCATCATCCGGTAGAGGCATTATACCAATATCCATTTCATTCACCAGGGAACACTCATTTTCCAGCGACCATGGTTTAACTACATGGTTAATACCGGCAATTTTATATGCAGGGTCTGATCCAACGGTAAGAAAAGTAAAATGAATCTTTTCTGCGAGTTTTTGTAAAGCAGGTTCGATTATTTTAATGTATCCTGTTGTCCAGTATGATCCTATCCACCCTATTACTGGTATTTCCCTTGTATGGTCACTTTGTATGGGAAAAATTCTGTCTGTTTCAACCGGTGAAGGGATGACGATTGCCTTTTTGCCATACCTGCCCACAAAGTCATTCAGATATTCAGTACTTACAATGACTTTATCGGCATAGTGAATCATTATGCCTGTTTTATGACTTCTGCGGCCCGGCTTTTCAGGAAGATATATAGCATCGTCAAAATCGAAAATCACAAACGATTTCCGGATTACTATACGCATTAACCATTCACTGATTAAAAGTCTCTGTATATAGATAATATTCCATTTGCCGGTGAGTAGGGCAAAAATTCTTTTAAGCCATAATAATCGTTTAGTTACAGGAAATGAAAAATATTTCTGAAAAAAGGAAGCAGGCCTGCAGGGAACACGGGGAATATGAACCACTTTGAACCCTTCGGATTCAAAAAGGGGGATGTATGAAATAGCCCTGACTCTTGCACTCGCCTGGTCGATATTGCTGTCTGTAAGAATCAGCATGCTGCCCCGTCTTATTTCTTCCATTTTTTTATTCATGCAGCAGTTTTAGAGTTATTGAGGAATCGAAAAAACTTCTTCAGCCCTCCCAGAGCTATTTTACCTGAATGTTTCAACTGAATTGCTGTTGCCGAAAAAAATATCCTGAAATTTCTTTCTTTGAATGATTTAATGTACTGGCTAATTGTTTTATATATATGTTTTGATGGGATATAATGGTGCCGTAATGGTATGAAACTGTTAAAATTATCAAACACTGTATAGGCATTGCCTACTTCCCCGTAAAGATGGGCATCACTTCCTGCAACTACCTGTTTGTTGTATTTCATTGCGAGTTCGACAGCTTTTTTGTTTTCCTCTTCTGTGAGCCGTGCGTTGTAAGCCTCTATAAAATCAACTTCAGAAATGTCTATTTTCTCAAGATCGTGCCCTTTAAAAGGATGGTTCAGAATTACCTTCCCGTTCTGTTCCCTGATTTCACGTATAACTTCCCCGACTTCTCTAGATTTAATTTCTTTCAAAAGGAAAATTCCAGTGATATCTCCTGCATTGGTCTTTATTTCGGCCCCAACTATCACTGTAAAGTTTTGGTCTTTGTTTGCTGCTTTTACTTCCAGGGCTCCCTGAATGGTATCATGGTCACATACAACTATTGCGTCCAGTCCTCTTTTCTTTGCCGTTTTAAGAATTTTTTCCGGCTTCATGAGGCTGTCGTACGACCGGTATGTATGTATATGAAAGTCTATTTTCACAGGAAGCATTTTTTATAATAATGAACGGGGATATATACCAGTTGATAGAGGTTAGGTTTAATATCCCTGAGCCAGATATCATTTTTTGAACGTAAGAGATCATAAAAAAATGCGCCAAAATGCCATGGACGTTCGACAAGGTGAAAAAACTCGCCGTTAAGTATCCACTGGAATCTTTTTACGGGATACTCTTTGTGCAAGATGCTTTGTCCCATGGCGTCATCAATCAACATCTGGGGGAAATTAACACCAGACACAAGGGTAAGGTCGAGTGAACCCCAGAATTTGGCATTGATTTCCATAAGGTTATATATTCCTGTCCGGTTGTCTTTTTTGAATTCGACCATCGCGACTCCTTCCCATTTGAGTTCGTCGAGGATCTGCCTGCCGTGTTTTAGGATCTGTTCGTTATAGAAACCTTCAGCGGCAGTACTTGGACCTCCTTTTACGGGATATTCTCTTATCCGGCGGTGCATGAACCAGCTGAGGCACCTACCGTTTTTGTAAAATGCAAAAAAACCGGCACCTTCTCCTTCTATGTACTTCTGAATAAAGGGTAATGCTCCATCGAAATTTCTGGAAGCACACATTTTCCTGTATTTTTTTACAAGCTCATCCCTGTTATTTGCATAATAAACAAGGGTTTTACCGGTCTCAACAGGTGATTTTATAACACACGGAAATTCTATTTCAATTTTTTCAATTTCATCAATATTTTTCAATTCTTTTGTTTCAGGATAAGGTACGCCAATCTTTTCGGCAAGCTGGTATGTTTTTATTTTACTTGTCGCCACCTCAATCTGTTCCGGCGAGGCAATAGTTAAATATGTATGGTTCCTAATTCTACTGCTGTATAGCGAACATAACCTGAAACTGATATGTGATACAGGGATAATAGTAAGGTAATTTCCCTTTTGAAGTATTGAAACTATTTCGTCAATATATTTTTCGGGATTCTGATCAGGATTGGTTATCAGAAATTTATGTGTGACATATTTTGAGAGAAATGATATTGAATACTTATAGCATGACACTACATCAATAATATATCGACCGGTTCTTCCCAGGTGCCGTACTATCGCAAGTGCGTTTTTATGATCACCGTCAAGTACAAGTATCTTATGCTTTGCTCCAGACTCTTTCATAAATTGTCCTTGCATTTGTCAGTAAAGCATCGTTTTCTTTACAATAATCGAGAATTCCTGTATAAACTTCCCTCCATCCTTTAAATTTATAATCCGAAAAATAAGTATTATGCCAGAGTAATGTAAGAACACCTCCATGTTTTCTGACTTCATCGGCCAGATTTTTGATTATGAGCAATGCTTTTTCATGATTCAGACCCAGGTATTTTTTATGTGCCAGAGTAACATCCATTACGGTAAGAGGTATTTCAATAACTGGAGAGATATCATTTTTTTCAAAATTAAAAAGATAAAACGGATAACAGGTAGCCCTTCTGAAACAGGGATAGTCGGGAAAACCCAGAGTGCTGTCGTATTTGATTCCGCATTCTTCCAGCACAGAGGCTGATTTTATCGGGTCAAAAAGTAGAAAGTGAAACCTGTTACCCCATACTGAATCCGGCGACACCTTTTTAATTTCAGATTTTAAAGCTTGAGCGTTGACATGTGTACCTGGACTCCCATGTATTCCTGTGTCGAATCCATTTCTTTTCAGAAATTCAATCGTATTATAAAGGTGTTTTCTTTCAATATTATAATCTGCATTTTCCAGTCCGCCGCTTTTACCTCTTCGCGACAGAAAAAAGAAAGAGGAAGTCGAATTGTACTTCTTTTCAATATTTATTATTTCATCAAAATTGAACCATTCATCCTTATTTTTGAGGAACCTTTTGGCTAATAAAACTGGAACAGACAGCAGACGGCCTTTTCTCAATTCACTTGCAGAGCCTTCAATCCATGCACTCTGGCATTTGTCTATATCGTGGGTAAGTGCAACTGCAAATTTATGATTATCCCATAGAGGTTTTTTTATTTCTGCTTTCTTTACATGTTTTATGGTTTCATACAGGATGTCGAAATAATAATTTACAACCGGAGTATTCTGCAGTGACAATTTATTTATTGCACTTTCTCTGAAGATTGGTCTTTGATGGTCATCTCTGCCGGGAGATACAATCTCGTTCCATCCGCTAAGGAAATAGAAAACAGATGCTACTATGTCGTAGTTTATTACAGCCTTGTTCCTGCTGTATGTAACTATATCTTTAGTTTGATCGTTGTCGAATAAAAATGGGATTTTAACTCCTTTCCATTCCTTCCATGCAACTGAACTGAAATTTATATCTGCATGTGACGACCAGAAAGAATCGTTTGTTTTGCGTTCGATAAGTACAGGGGCTTCACCATCGGGCAGATATCCGACATCATTTTCAGTGATATTAAAAAATAACTGAAAATTTTTCAGGAAATATTTAAACCGGATATCCATTATTTAGTGTCTTTTATTTTTTGATTTTCAAAAACCTCAATACATCATTTGTTCTGGCGGTAATGTCTTCCGAAATCTTCAGAAGGTAAACGGGTATGAAGAAAAGCAGAGTCACAACAGAACTTCTCAGGAGAATATCGGCAATCAGATTTTTCATTTCTGGAATAACGGCCGATATAATATATGAAATTACTCCTATCAAAATGACATATAAGAATTTTATATTATAAGGCTGGAGCTTAAATTTGTAATACAGGAAAAGGAACCTCATTAAGTTTAACAGGGTCAGTGCGCCTGCACTGCCAATTGCAGCACCGGTAATGCCCAGTAACGGTATGAGTATAATATTGGCTGCAATAATCATAACTACAAGGAGTAACAGGAAATATGTCTGAATTCTGTAGTAAGCTGAAGTGCCGAAAATTGAACTGTTAGCTCCTGTAGCCATGTCGATCAGGCTTCCCAGTGCTATAAAGAAGACAACCCACTTTCCTTTCATATATTCCGGGCCGGTTATTCTGAAAATATTGTTGATATTTACCCACACTCCAAGGAAAATAAGGGATGCAATAATGAAAAGAGTCAGACAGCTTTTATAGTATATCTCCCTTATTGTTACCAGATCATTGTTTTTCCATGCATCAGCCGAAAGGACGTTTGCTATTCTGCTGAGGGATCTTGAAGGCATGCTTATTACAACTCCGAAAAAGAAGCATATTGAGTAGATACCGGCAAAGTCAAGCCCAATCATGCTGTTTATCATAATTACGTCGATATTCTGAATAACAAGTAGCGAGAATCCATTCAATATACTGAATAATGACACAGAAGCTATTGAAAAAGCCATTTGCCGGTCGATATGTTTAAAGTCGGTGGACAGTGAAAACTGGTTTTCTTTAATCAGGGTATGAGTTATATAAAGTGTAGGAAGGCAGAGTGCTGCAACATAAAGGATTACGAACTGATCAAAGTTAAGAATGTCAAAAAAGAATAATCCGATAAATATTATTATCAGCACTCGCTGAAAAACTTCACGAAGAAATGTTCCATGCACGCTGTTATAAAGGGCAGAATAGTAGTTGTCGAGAATTGTGAAGAATATCTGGAAGAAAACCAGTATAATGAGGTAGTTGAAATATTTCGCTACGAGTGGTGATTTCTGAAGGGCTGAACTTAGAAGTGCAGGTTTGAAAATCAAAAGAAGGGAGGTGGTAAGCAGGAATCCTGCAAAGCCTACCAGCAGTACCAGGGAAAGAAATCCATAATGTTTTTTTTCATCATTTCTGAACCAGGGGAAAAGCCTGATTATTGCACCATTAATGCCCAATGTTCCAACCATGGAAATCAGCGAGGAATAGGCAACTATAATTTTTAGCAATCCGATCTGTTCGGTTGAATAGATTCGAGGAAAAAGAATTCCGGTTGTAATAAATCCGAGGATGAGTCCGGTGTAAACAAATATTGTACCTTTTACGGATTGTCTGAATACAATTCCCAACGGTAAGTAATTTTAGGTTATGAGCAAATTTACAAAAAGGAGGCAATTAACTCAGAAAAGGGTAGTTTATTTTATTATTTCTGCGATTTTACGGGTGAGGTTATACCGTGAAAAGATTTCTGTTTTTTCTTTTGAAGGTATGAATCTTTTTTCCATAAAATCTGAAATAATGCGGGCGATTGTGTTTGTTTCTTTGTATCCGGTTGTAATTCCAGCGCCTGTCATTTCAAGTACCATAGCTGCGTCGCCGTCGGCAGGGCCCAGGCAGATTACAGGTTTACCTGAGGCGATATATTCGAAGAGTTTTCCTGTAAGAATGCACCTGTTTCCCGGGTGGTCGGGTATTATCAGTAAAAGGGCAGATGAGGAGATCATGTGTTTGACAGCTTCTGTATGGCTTACATTGGGGATGAAATCTAAAAATTCTTCAGGAACATTTTCGAGTATGGTTTTTTTCTGTGTTGATGAGATTGTTCCGACAAATCTGACGCGAATTTTTCTGCCTGAATCTGTGAGTTTTTTCACTGCCTCTGCAAACCCTATTACAGGGTAAGCAGGCGAAAGAGTGCCAGTATATGATATGGTAAATATTTCCGGTTCAGATGGTTTCAGGTTCCTAAAATCTTCATCGTCATAACCGTTGGTGACCACATATGTTTTTGCTTCTGCAGTACTTACTTTTGAAGCAAGCATAATTTTAAGCCTGTCGCCTACTGTAATTATTTTATCGGCTTTTCTGAGTACGCTTTTTTCGTAGTGCCTGTCGAGAAGTCTGGCCGGATAAGTATGAAAGAATTCCTTGTAGTAATAAATATCTGTCCATGGGTCACGCAGGTCGGCAATCCATTTTATATGAGGATATTTCTTTTTGAGTTTAAGTCCGATAAGCTGTGTGGAGTGAGGTGGGCTGCTGGTGATGACTCTGGTTATATTTTCTTTTTCTATAAGTTTACATGCTTCCCTGAAGGCATAAGGGTTCCATCCGCGGCGTGGATCGGGAATGAAAAAGTTGCCTCTTGCGAATCTCATTAAATATGATAGAAAGCTTTTACGTCCTTCGCTGGCAAATCCTGCCGAGGGGATCTGTGACCTTTCCCTGCCTGCAAATCTGAAATAATTGCGTGCCGGGGTTCGTACTATTTTAATGTTTTCAGGGATATCATGTAGCAGTGATTCATCCAAAGAAGGATATTGTGCAAATGCTGGGTCGACTGTCAGTATAACAGGTTCCCATCCGTGCAGGGGCAGGTATTTGGAAAATTTAAGCCATCTCTGTACCCCGGCGCCTGCACCTGGGGGCCAGTAGTAGGTAATTATAAGAACGCGGTTCATCTTATAGCTGTTTAAGCAGGCTTTTGATGCTAACTTTTTCTGCAATTATTTCCCTGAGCCCTGCCACAGGAACCCTTTCCTGTTCCATTGAATCACGGTATCTGATTGTTACTGTCTGGTCTTCCAGAGTCTGATGGTCAACAGTAATACAATAGGGTGTTCCAATTGCATCCTGCCTACGATATCTTCTTCCTATTGAATCTTTGTCGTCGTACTGACAATTAAAGTCAAACTTAAGGTCTTCAACAATTTTTTCTGCAATTTCAGGGAGTCCGTCTTTTCTGATAAGAGGCAAAACAGCAAGTTTAACAGGGGCAAGGCAGGATGGGAGCCGGAGTACAACCCTCATATCTTTTGTGCCATCTTCTTTTTCAATCTCTTCCTCATGATATGCAGCGGATATTATGTGTAGAAACATTCTGTCGAGACCGATAGATGTTTCGATGACATAAGGGATATAAGATTCGTTTTTATCAGGGTCGAAATATTGCATTTTCTTTCCACTGTATATCTGGTGCTGTTTCAGGTCAAAATCAGTTCTGGAGTGTATGCCTTCAACTTCTTTGAAGCCG
>JBASIK010000047.1:0-3508 GCA_049654745.1 Bacteroidales bacterium | reverse complement strand
ATAATTTTTTCAGTCGGTTCGGATTCCCATAACCAGAATATCATCAATCTGAGGTGTCTGTCCCATCCATTCCTTAAGTCTCTCTTCAAGTATTTCCTTCTGACGTTTCATGGGGAAGTCCTGTATTTCGAGAATAAGTCTTTTGAAATTCTTCTTCATGAATTTACGTCCATGGGGCCCTCCGAACTGGTCAATATAGCCATCTGAAAATAAATAGTATGAGACGCCTTTCTCAAGTTCCCAATCATAGAACACAAACTTCTCATCCATTTTTGAAGAAATACCTATGGGCATTTTGCTGGCGAATATTGTTTCGAGGATATAGACACCATTAGTCATAGAGCCGTCGGGCATTTCAATATTATCTTCGTGATAATCCTTCTGCTCCTTTTCTGTGAGTCTTCTTACTCTGAAGCAAGGATTGTATGCCCCCGAAAATTCGACTCTCGACCTGTTGAAATCTATGACCAGCAGGGCCATATCCATACCGTCCTTTGCCTCATCATCGCCTCCCGACTGCTTTAGAGATTCAGTTACATGCAATCTCAGCTCACTAAGTACCTCATCAGCGCGTGGGGCTTTCTTCCCTCCTATAATCTCATCAAGAAACGACATTCCCAGGAGGCTCATAAATGCACCTGGCACTCCGTGACCTGTACAGTCAGCTGCCACTATATATAATCTGTTGTCTTTTTTTGTCATCCAGTAGAAATCACCACTTACAATATCTCGCGGTTTGAAAAGAATGAAGTAATTTTTCAGGTTTTCTGCAAGGATTGACTCAGAAGGAAGCAGTGCCATCTGAATTCTTCTGGCATAGTGTATACTCGATTCAAGTTCCTCCTTCTGCTTTACAACAACTGCCGTTCTTTCGGCAATAATGCCCTCAAGTCTGATATTTTCGTTTTTCAGTTTCCGGGTATAAGCTTTAATAATTCCGATAATCAGAAGTACAAAGGCAATTGCATACAGGATTATCATCACCGTGGTGAGATACCACGGCTTAAGAATAATGAAATCAAAAACTGCTTCTTCCGTTTCAATATCAGTAGTCGTTTTACCCTTTACCCTGAAAGTGTATTTTCCAAAAGGAAGGTTTGTAAAATCTTTATAATGAATGTTTTCCCATTTTGACCATGATCTGTCGAATCCATCAAGTTTGTAGCTGTATAAGTTCTTATCCTCATCTACATAATAAGGGACTGACCAGTAAAAAGATACTGAATTGAAATTGTATTTTATTTCAGGTACAGGGTTGGCGCTGTTATTAACTGCGGGAATACGTTTACCGTCACCAAGAGTTTTATAAAATGTACCCGACATAAACAGTGAATCTTTTCCAATAACTATTTTTGTTAGAAGGGTGTTTATTTTTGGTGCAGGTGCTTTAAGTTTTTCTTTATCAATTACATAAATATTCTTTGATTTGGGCATCCATATCTTGTCATCAATCTGTTTCAGATCCCCTTTTTCAACTCCAGGCAGCAGGTTAAGAGCTCCGCTAAACATTTTTACCTTTGAAGAATCCCTGCTGAAATAAATTTCATAGACCTTATCTTTTATAATTGATAACCAGAGATCACCGTCTCTGTCCCTGTACAGATCTTTGCAATTAACATTCCTTGTAAAGCCGTTTAAAATTTCATCGCAGGGTACCCAGCTGTCTGATTCTTCATTGTAACGGTAAAGACCTTTTACAGTCGTAATTACAATATCGTCGTCAATTTTTGTTATACTGTTCGGCACGATGGAGCTTTCTTCTGAATATTTAACTGGAATTTTATCTTTTAAAGAAAAACGGTAAAATCCTGTAGGATTTCCTGCAAGAATAAAAATATCACCTTTTCTGTTTTCAACCAGATTTGTAATATTTCCTTCGATATTTGTTTTAATCTGATCAATAAACTTCCATGTTTTCCCGTTATACTGAATAATTAAAAAGCCCTTGGTGCTCAAACCAATATAAAATATTTCCGGATTTAAATTTGATTGCAGAATAGCCCTTACAGAGTATGTGGTTTTTCTTGCTTCATCGCCATAAGATATTGCATCATCTATTTTTATAATTTTTCCAGAGGGAAAAATCTGATATAGTCCCAGAATGGTTCCCGCAAGCAGAAATTCCTCATTATTAAGTTTACATAAGTATAATGAAAATGTCTGCTGGTTAATATTGCTAACTCTGCTGAATTTTACAAATCCCTTATTATCAATGTAGCTTTTAAATAGTCCCAGGTCTGATGCCAGGTAGGTTGTATTATTAAAGTAAGCAATATTATTTACTATGCCCTCATAACCTGTGCGGGGTGTCAGTTCGTAAAAAGGAAGGTTGGTGAGAATTTTTGAGATATAACCAGCTGTTGCAACCCAGATTTCTGTAGGTTGTTTATTGTCGGAATAAAAGGCAGTTACAGTATTATCGGGCAAATCAGATGTTTCTGCATCCCATTTGCCTTTATATCTTAGATTTTTATCAAGGATGAAAATTCCTTCAGCCAGTGTACCAAGCAATATGTCTCCTGTTGGACAAACCTGGGAAGTATATAATTGTGAATTTTTAAGAAGCTCGTTTAGTTCATTTGAAACAGGTGGGGTATCGTAAACTTTCCCTGTTACATAATCATATCTGAAAACTCCGTTAAAATGTGTGCCCACAAATAAACTTGTTTCATCATACGGAAGCAGCACCAGTGATATTTTCCTAGAAAAGAACTCTCCCCCCGGTGGTTGAACAGGTTGTTTATTTCTCAACTCCAGAATTCCCTTTATGTTATCTGCAATAAATATTCTGCCATTAATCAACGCTGCTTTAACAACCTGCTTGAGCCCCATATTCCTGAAATCGATATTTTCGATCCTGTCGGTTGCAGGGTAATACAAAAAACATGATTCAAAACCAATGAAATAAATTACGGTATCTGTAACAATAAGGGTATTTATCTCTCCTATCTGCGATTTAGTGACAGATGCACTACTGTCATTTACTTCTTTGGCGTTTCCTCCTTTCAGACGAGCAGAAAGTGAAATATACTCAATTGTACCATTTCGTGAAGGTTGCAGGTAACCAAACTCATAGGATCCTCCAACATAAATTACACCTTCTTCCGAAACTCCAAGAGCTCTAACGACAGGTTCTCCAGGGATCTGTATTACTGACCATGTCTGACCATCATATCTTATTATTCCCCTGGTGTCACTTCCGAAATAGAGTACACCGGTTTTATCTTTTACAATACTCCAATGATAATCGGAACTGTGTGTAATCTGGTTATCAAAATTCTTAATAGAAGGAACCCCATGATTATTCAACTGGGCTTCAATATTGAAACTCAGAAATAATAAAACGAGTATAGAAGTTAAATACTTCATTAAATGCCTTGAAGTTATAACGCAAATTTAATCATAAAGGTATTAATCTTATTATTTTTTTCAAATTTTATACTCATTTTCATTAATTTTCGTTTTTTATTAATTTGGCTGAAGAATTTGGGTTATATGGGTATATGTT
>JBASIK010000046.1:0-14780 GCA_049654745.1 Bacteroidales bacterium | reverse complement strand
TTCAACATGTGCTGGCCGGAAGTGGGGAGGGGTGCAGAGAAGAACGATATCTACACCTGAATCGATTACTTTCTCATAGGCATCGAAGCCTACAAAGCACTTTTCGTCGGGCACTTCAACGTTTCTCTGTTTCTTGAGTTCAGCCCTGCAGTTATCGAGCCTATCCTGGAACACGTCGCCCAGTGCAGCTATCTCAAGTCCGTTTCCTGCGTCGAGGAAGTTAATGGCTGCACCGGTGCCTCTGCCTCCGCAGCCTATCAGACCTGCTTTGAGAGGACGTCCGTCGGGTGCCTTTTCAGGCATGGGAGGAAGTGCTTTTATTTTTTCCGACGAGCCGCTTTCGCTACAGGAAGTCAGTATCCTGCCGGCACCAAGGGCTCCGATGGCGGCAACAGCCGATGTTGTAATAAACCGCCTGCGGCTTTTTTCAATTTTCTTTTTCATATCGGGTATATTTATTTTGAATTAATAATAGTGAATTTTATTACCATGTTAATAAATCTCCAGCCCTCTCCAGTCGGGCAGTTTTGGGAATTTTGCATGGGGTTCGGTCTGGTACCAGAAGCACACTGAAGCGATATCCGATTTCTGAGCAAGGTATCGTCCACCTCTTCTCCAGCCAAGGTCCTGTATTGTGACCTTCAGGTCTTTTTCGAACCGTATAGGATCCATTATATGCCAGCGGTAAAGCCCGAATCGTTGCATCACGTTGTAGTGCCCGTCGCCGCGAATAACCTGGTGCAACCCTGAATATGGGGTACAAAACTCCGTATAGTTGACTTCCTCGACCCCGTAAGCATTCCTCTTTCTTGTGTCGAAGTCATATGAGCCGCAGAAATAGTCTTCGGTTCCGGTGCCACATATTGTCGGGTAATCGGTATCTCCATCGAGGTAGAATTTTATTTCACCTTCACCCCACCAGCCGTTATTATGAACACCCCATGCCATGTATACACCAACATAGTGTCCTTTACCTTTTATGCCGTCAACAATAGTATAAACAGAAGTCTCGTTCGGGTTTGAACGGCGGAACTGGGCATGCAGGTAAGCAGCATCTGCAGGCACATCGGTGAGGGTGTAATCGATCTGGTAATAGAGTGTCATGGGATCAGTATCACTGATGTTTTCCATAGTGATTTTGCATTTCTTGCGGAAGGGCATAACCCAGTAGCAGTTGAAAGCACTACCTGGGTTAACGCACACCGCAAGTGATGACAGGGGTGCATAAGTTCCCCATCCCATTCCAAAGAAGTCGCCGACGGGACACTCAATAGAAGGTTCGGGCTCATCGTCCCAGTAGAAGCGGATAATGGAAAAGCGCCAGTTGCCTGTTGGCGTCATCCATATATGCTGAATGGCTCCCGGACCTGTTATCTCAGCCAGTGTAAACGTCTGCCCGGGCTGGATTCTGATGAACGGATTGACTTTCCATCCCTTGCCCAGATCCCTTGCTGCATTGGCTGCATTTGCCACATTGGGTTTGTCCTTGTCGACAGGGTCGGCCATACCGCCTTTACCTTTTTCGCCGGTGAAATTCTCAGGGCTTATAGAGCGTGTTTTTGCATCAGAAAGCC
The DNA here is from genome assembly GCA_049654745.1 of Bacteroidales bacterium. GTDB lineage: Bacteria > Bacteroidota > Bacteroidia > Bacteroidales > VadinHA17 > LD21. The sequence continues at coordinate 13,206 of JBASIK010000046.1, read as the reverse complement.
TGAAAAGGTTACCCATGTTCATGTCAAGACCGTTGAAGCGCGTTTGCGAAATAAGCTGAAACGGCACAATAAAAATCAGTAAGAGTAATAATGCTGTCTTTTTCATACAGGAAAATTTAGAGTTACATTATAAAATTAAGAAATTTTGCAGGTTAAGAGTATGCATATATGTTTTTTATTTGAAAACAGTAATTTTTTAATAACATGTCGGAAGGGGCAATCAATTTAAGAGATGAACCTGTCAGATTTATAATTTATTAAGTAGGTGAAGTCAATTTTAAAAAGTGTGTGGAAATTATGTTTTGTTTTTCGTATCTTAAATGTTTTAATAATTAATTAAAAATGAAGAAAAACAAGAAATCAAAAACAATCAGTCGCAGGAGTTTTATATCTGCATCAGCTGCGGCTGCGGCGGGATTTACTATCGTCCCGTCGCATGTTATTTCCGGTCTGGGTTATACACCTCCCAGCGACAAGCTTAACATTGCCGGTGTGGGTATTGGAGGGATGGGGAGGACCAATCTTGCCAACGTTGCTAAGACTGAGAACATCGTGGCATTGTGTGATGTAGATTGGAATAATGATGTACTTAAGGTATTCAGTACATATCCGAAAGCTAAGCAGTATAAGGATTACCGTGTCATGTTTGACAGGCAGAAGGATATTGATGCTGTGATTATTGCCACGCCCGACCACACTCATGCAGTAATAAGTATGGAAGCCATGAGGCGGGGTAAGCATGTCTTTACTCAGAAGCCGCTCACGCATACCGTTTATGAGGCAAGAGCACTTGCGAAGGCTGCCAGGGAATACAAGGTGGCAACGCAGATGGGCAACCAGGGTCAGGCAACTGATGGCCCGCGCAGGCTCAGAGAAATGATATGGGACGGAGTTATAGGTCCGGTTCACGAGGTACATGTATGGACCGACAGGCCCAACAGAGGACTTCTGGGAACATACTGGCCCCAGGGTGTTAACAGGCCGGAAGATACGCCCCCGGTACCTGACACACTCGACTGGGATCTTTTCGTAGGTCCAGCACCTATGCGTCCTTATCACCCGGCATATCACCCATTCAGGTGGAGAGGATGGTGGGACTTCGGTACAGGAGCTCTCGGTGACATCGGGTGCCATTCGCTCGACCCCGTTTTCAGAGCTTTGAAACTTAAATACCCTCTTACCGTAGAGGCAGTGTCAACTCTTGTCAACGATGAAACGTACCCACTGGGTTCAATAGTAAGATACAGGTTCCCGGCAAGGGAGGGGATGCCCCCGGTTACCATTATATGGTACGATGGTGGACTGAGGCCATTTAACCTGGAAGAAATGACAGAAGGTATGAAAATGGGTACAGGCGGAACACTTTATATCGGAGAAAAAGGTAAGATACTCGATAACACTATCCTGCCTGAATCCCTGAGGAAATCATATACTCCTCCTAAACCATATATACCATCATCCCCCGGACATGAGGAAGAGTGGATACTTGCCTGCAAAGGAGGTGAACCATCCGGATCAAATTTTGACTGGGCAGGACCTCTTACGGAAACTGTGCTGCTGGGCAATATAGCACTTCGCAGAGCACTCAGGGAAAAACTGACATCTGTGGTGCTTAAATTTGATCCTGAAACTTTTAGTTTTCCCAACCTGCCCGAAGCCAATCAGTACCTGCACTGTGAGTACCGTGCCGGCTGGAGCCTATGAAACTATTTTGCCTGCTGCTGCGAACCTGATGGGGTAAAGTATCCCAGCGGCTTGAAAATACGCCCGAAAACTCCGTCGGGGTTTGTTTCAAAATAAGAATCAGGATTAAGGCTTGAGTTAATAATCAGCTTTCCGTCTTCCTGTCTGTAACATTTTATTGTTATGCTGAGTAGATTATTACCTTCTATATCTGCCTTGTAAACCGGTGATGAAACAGGTTTAAAATCATCTGCAAATTTCTCACCGTCGAGGTAACATATATCGCTCAGAAAGTCGGAAGTCCTTGTTGAATCTGCCGGTATGCCTGCAGCCATCCATTTGTTGTCTTTTTTCTCAAGCACAAATCCGGTGTCGGCAGGGAAGGTGAAACTTATTTTTGTAATGTCGCTTCTTGTTGCATGGACGAGGGTTTTGTCCCTGTAATCGTCAAAACCACCTGTAAATGAAAAAGTTAAAAAACCATCGACGGCGTAAACTTTATCTTGATTATAAAGCCGTACATAAGATACTCCGTCGATACTTCCACCTCCGTAACCTCCATAGGGATTCTGAACCGGTTTGTATGAAAATTTTCCAATTACCACATCGGCAAGGGCTTTGTCTTTTTTGTTTTCAGCCCTTACCCTGATGCCGAGGCTGTCAGTAACATCATATTCAGGCCATTTGGACCTGTCGACGGCAACAAGTCCGGAAGGTCTTATGTCGAGCAGGTCGGAAAGAATATTTGAAACGGCTGAGGGACGGGGACGTGAGCTTATTTTGCCCTGAGTTACTTTCCATACCCCGTTTTCTTTGATAAACTGGAATTCTTCTCCTTCCGAACTCTTTGGCTTTATGATAATTCTGGCGACCTGCGCCGTATCGAATCTTACAAGAGTTGTTTCAAGGGTTGATTTTTCACGCGGTATCTTAACAAGAAATGTAATTAACAGAATGAGAAGAAGTACACCTAGGATATAAAGAAGCGTTTTGTTTTCAAATCTTTTACTCATAGCTTACCTCCATCCTTTTAATACGTTTATTACGGTTCATCTGCCATCTTACCAGGCCGTATGCTAAGATTATTATTACAGGCGAAAGGAAATTGAACCATTTAAGGAAGGCCCGTCTTCCATCAGGTATTTCTTTAAGAGGTCTGGATGTAACTTCTTTTGTTCTCAGGTCGATGAGTCCGGTCTCGTCCGAAAGCCAATCGATGGCATTAACCAGCAGGCTTACGTTGTCTTCGGGCAGTTGTATGCCCCTTTGAGGACCGTTTACTGCAAAATCGCCGTCAGAGATGATTATCATTTTTGAATCGGCATCTCCGGCAAGTTTTCCTTCGAGAATTCCTGCCACAGCAAGATTGGAAACCGGAAAATCGGCCTGTGTCCACTGCCGTTGTACGTCAAAGTAAAGCGGAGCCTTTATAGTACCCGACCGTTCGGAAGAAAATGCGATGGGCGTGAATTTCTTTGTGGAATCACCTGCGAAATTTATAGGGCTGGCAAACTGAAAGCTAACTGATTCAAGGCCTTTCGTAACCGGGTTATCGGCGAATTTTGATATCAGTGGCAGATATGGGAATTGAATCTGGGTGGTCATGATGAAATTTCCCTGTTGTTGCTGAAGGGTCACATAGCCGCATTTTGTGTCAATAATAAATGATTCTGAAACAGCTATTCCCTTGTTCTGTAACCACTCTTCCAGACCGTAGCTAACTGGTCTTCCCATGGGTACGGAGAAATCTCCTTCTACACGGTCGAAAGCCAGCAACAGATGGCCACCCCTGCCAAGAAATTCATCGAGTTTTGCAAGGTCCTTTGATGGAATTGTATCTTTAGGCCTGACTATTGCAACTGTTTTATATTTGGTTGGGATAGGTGTTGTGTCGTTGATAGTATATGGTTCAACATTATACAGAACACTGAGTTCGCTGTAAGCCTGGGCAATTTCATTCAGGGCAGGCTCGCCATGTCCCTGAATAAATGCGACGGATGGTTTTTCGGTTACGGAAAGTTTTTTGATTGCCGATGAAAGAGCGTACTCCATGGCAGCACCTGGCTGGAAAAAGGGAATGATCTCCTTCTGGTCACCCATTGACACTACCGCTCCCATATATGCCTTTTGCTGTTTTACCTGATCCTTTTCCCTCACATTTATCATAACAGGCTGTATACCGTTCTTTATGGCTTCCTGTTCAAGTTCTTCCTTTTCATTTGGGTTGACGAAACGGTAAACAACCATCCCTTTTGACCTGGTGTTGTATTCAACCAGCATATCTTTAAGACCTGTTGATACATTAATTACATGGGGTGGAAGGTCTTTTGAGAAGTATGCAGTTATGGTAACAGGCCTGTTGAGATTTCTGAGAATATTTCTGGTTGCCCTGCTGAGTGTGTATTCTTTGTTTTCTGTAAGGTCGAGCCTGAATGAATAAATATGGGCAAGTATGTTAATTATTACCACAATTAATGCTACGAGTCCGATAGTTGTTGATATTTTTCCTGTTTTACCCATAACGTGAAGTATTTTACGTTTAAGGAATTAGTTGAATGCATTGCGTTTTGCAAGGGATACTTCGGTAAGGAAAAGTCCGAAGAAAATTATCGAGCAGAAATAGACGATATCTTTTAGATCGAGCACTCCTCTTGAAAGGCTGTCGAAATGAACGGTCATGCTGAGGGTGTTGAAAACCTGACCGGCCAAACCTTTCATTCCACCTGATATTATCTGAAAGAGGATATGGAAAAAGAGTCCGATGAATAGTGCTGTGAGGAACGCCACAATCTGGTTATTGGTAATGCTGCTTGTGAAAAGGCCGATACTTGTATATGCGGCGCTTATGAATAGCAGTGCGAGATATCCGCATATAACTGCTCCTGCGTCAATGTTACCAAGTTTTGCTACTGTGATAACATAGGGGAACGTAAGTGCCAGAGCAACAGATATCAGGATCAGAGTTGCAATATATTTCCCCAGAATTACCTGACGGTCGGTAACAGGTTTTGTAAGCAGCATTTCTATTGTTCCGGTCTTGTTTTCTTCTGCCAGCATTCTCATTGTGAGAGCCGGTATGAAGAAGAAAAGTGTCCAGTATGCTATTGAAAAGAAGGGTCTAAGGCTTGCCTGGCCTGAAAGAAAAATATCGTTGCCTGATATCCATGTAAAGAACCCGCTGAAACCTAGAAAAAGGACAATCATAATAAAGGCTATCAGCGAATCGAAATATGCATTCAGTTCACGTTTGGTGATTATCCAGATTTTTTCCATAGCTAAGATTTTAGTTCATTGTAAGTTCTCTGAAGATATCTTCGAGTTTTGTTTCGAACGGGGTCAGTTCTGTAAGAACCCAGTTGTTTTTCACGCAAAGAGTGAAGATTTCTCTCCGCACCTGTTCCGATTTGCAATGAACATTGAAGCGGTTGAACTGGCGGTCGGCAAACTCGACCATTGTCACTGAATCAAGGGTTTTAAGTGCTTTGAATATTGTATCAGGGTTGCCGTCTTCAATTTTCACCCTCAGGATGTCGGCTCCCTGTGCTTTTTTCCTGAGTGTATCGGGGGTTCCGTCGGCAACAAGTTTACCTTTGTTGATGATGAAAATTCTGTCGCATGTGGCTTCCACTTCAGGAAGGATATGAGTACTGAGAATTACTGTCTTTTCGCGGCCCAGTTCACGGATTAGTTTTCTTATTTCTGCAATCTGGTTAGGATCAAGCCCTGAGGTGGGCTCATCGAGTATTAGTATCTGAGGGTCGTGTATCATTGCCTGTGCCAGACCTACTCTCTGCCTATAACCCTTCGAGAGCTCACCTATCTTTTTATGCTTTTCACGGTTTAGTCCGGTAATCCTTATCATCTCTGCCACCCGGGCCTCAACACGACTCTTCTCTATACCCTGAATCCTTGCACAGAATTCGAGGTAATCAATAACAGGCATATCATAGTAAAGAGGATTGTTTTCGGGCAGATAGCCTATATACTTCTTGGTTTCAACCGGATTATCCCGCACCGATCTCCCTCCAATAAACACATCTCCTTCATCGGGGGCGAGATAACTGGTGATGATTTTCATCGTTGTCGTTTTACCTGCACCGTTAGGTCCCAGAAAACCGACTATTTCTCCTGTATTTACCCTGAATGATATATTATCGACTGCTTTCTGGACACCATAAGATTTTGTGATGCTCTGAATTACAATGTCCATATGTAATTAGTTTTTAGAAACATGGAAAGACGCCCCGAAATTATTTCAAACAGTTAAAAAATAAAAATGCTTCATAGTTAAAGATTTGTTAAAATGTGAAAGAATGATATAATTATTGGCTCTTAGGATACAGCATATAACATGATAAATTTATTATCTTCGGGCAATTATAAAACAAGTACTTATGAAAAGGATTTTATTGGTTCTTATCGCAGTTATCTGTGTAATAACGGTAACTAATGCCCAGGATTACAAAACCGGCATTGGATTAAGAGGTGGTTTTTTTAACGGACTCACCGTCAAACATTTTGTAAAGAGTAATGTAGCTATTGAAGGTCTGCTTTTCTCACGCTGGAAGGGTTTTGAAATCACAGGACTTTACGAATTTCATGCTCCTGCATTTCAGGTAGACAGGTTTAAATGGTACTTCGGCCCTGGGGCACATATCGGATTTTATAACGGTGATAACACAACATGGGGTGAAGCAGGTTCAACTTATACAAATTTAGGCATCGACGGAATTATCGGACTTGAGTACAGCATTAAAGAAATACCTATAAATATAGGGTTAGACTGGAAACCGGAGTTTAATATTATTGGTTATAGCGGATTCTGGTATGATGCCGTGGCTTTATCAATAAGGTTTATATTTTAACTGAAGATAACTGAAGATAATTGTATACCATGTTAATTCAGGTGGTTGAAATTTTTTCAACCACCTGTTTTTAATTTTACATATCTGAAAAAGAAATGATTAATATTGTTTGTTTAGAATTATTTTTATAGAAATTTTACAGAGGGGAAAAATCATAGAGAAAAATATCTTATGGTTAAAATTGGAATAAAAAAGCAATTAATTTTTCTCGACAGGAATGAGAACAATTATGGACCTGCTCCTGCATGCAAAAAGGTTTTGAGAAGAAGAAGTAATGGCTTCTTAAACATATATTCGAGGGATTTTGCAAGAGGTGTAAAGAGTGTGCTTTCCGAGAGACTTTCACAAGATACCGGAATACCAGAAAGCAGGATATTGCTTGGTTATGGTAGTGAGGATATTCTTAAGCAGGTAGTTCAATGCTATCTGAAAGATAGTGGTAAGATTCTTATACCGTCTTACTCGTGGTGGTATTACAAAAAAATTGCAGCAGAAGCAGGCGGAGTAAATATTGAATATCCAATAATAGAAATAGAAAAAGAAAATAGATTTGAATATGATATTGATATACTCCTGAAAATTTACAGAGAGCAAAAACCTGCTATAATTCTTTTAAGTTCTCCAAACAATCCGACCGGTAACCGTCTTGAAATTGAACAGCTTAAACTAATACTTGATAATACACCCGATTGCACTGTCGTTCTTGATGAAGCTTATTCACAGTTTGATCCAGGCTTTAACGTTGACGCTGGTGAATTTGTAAAGAAATATCCACAGCTAATTATTATCAGAACTTTCTCAAAATATTATGGACTTGCCGGATTGAGGATAGGATATGCTTTAATAGGAGCAAGACATGAACATCTTCAGCTTCTGAGTGCCCGTTACCTAGGATTTAACCGCCTGTCGGAACAGATAGCAACAGCTGCTCTCAACTCGCCTGATTATTACAGGAAAATCCAGAGGAAAATGGCACAAGACAGAGAAATGCTATATAATGGATTTAATGCTTTGGCGGGTTTCAAGGCGTATGTTTCATATGCCAACTTTATTCTCGTCAGAATTCCTGCGGAAATTAAAGAATCTCTTCAAAAATATCTGACAGACAGGAATATAATAATCAAATTCATGAACGAAGACAATCTGAACAGTCATGTTCGCATTACTATCGGGACAACTTCGCAGAACCGTAAACTTATTAATGCTGTCAGAAATTTTATGAATGAAATAAGCAGATCATGAGATGGGTGAATGAGTACAAGAAATCCCTTAAGTTACTTGAAGTTGAGGAAATTCTTGATGTATATTTTTACCGGCCGCTTGCGTTCCTTGTTGTAAAATTGGTTTATCCAACCAGGATTAACCCCAACCAGTTGACATTTGCTGCAATTTTAGCAGGAGTTACCGCAGGCTTTTTTTATGCTTCGGGAACAAGAAAAGGCTCGATTATTGGTGCCCTCTTTTTTCTGCTTTTTAATATTCTCGATTGCAGTGATGGACAACTTGCCCGTCTGAAAAAAAACGGAACGCCGGAAGGAAGAATAATCGACGGTATAGCAGATTATATCTCTGAATTTGCAGTTTTCGCAGGAATAGCAATAGGATTTCATAAAAGCTCGGATCAGCCTCATTTTTTAATCATACTGCTTGTCCTTTCAGGAATAAGTATAATGGTACAAAATATCATGGTTGATTATTACAGGACTCGTTTTATTGATTATGTTCAGGGACGAACAAAAACACTGGAAGAGGGAATTGATGAGTATGAAAAAGAATATGCTTTACTGAAGAATCAGAAGGGAAGTTTAATGAAAAAACTGATAATAAGCCTTTATCTTAAATATTCTGCATTGCAGAGCTGGTTTACAGTGAAAAGAAGAAGCAAAAAAAGAATCTTTTCATCCCCGGCGGAATATTACAGGAAAAACAGAATCATTATCCGCTTCTGGGTGCTGATAGGCCCGACAGCACAGATTACAGCTATCATTATATGTTCCTTTTTCTGCCGGTTTGACATTTTTTTCTGGCTCATACTTGCCGGATTTAATTCCTTAGCATTAGTTTTGCGGATAATACAGAAAAGAATTGATAGATCTCTTATTGTATCTCATTGATGAAAGCGGTTATTCTTGCAGCAGGAATCGCCTCACGGATGAGGCCTCTAACAAACACAACACCCAAATGCCTTCTAAAAGCAGGCAATAAATTCATTCTTGAACTGACTATAGAAAATATTCTGGCTAATGGTATTAGTGATATAATAATTGTAACTGGTTTTCTCGAAAATCAGATTCGTGATTTTGTGAAAAGTTGTTTTCCAGCCATTAACGTAACTTTTATTTATAACCCTCATTACAGTTCTACAAATAACATCTACTCCCTATGGCTTGCGGAAAAGGCTGTGATGGGTGATGATATGCTCCTGACCGACAGTGATATAGTTTTTGAGAAGGAGATTATAAGCAAATTAATCTCTTCAGGATACAAAGATTGTCTCGCACTAAGCCGGCACGAATTGCATGAAGAAGAAATAAAGGTAAAACTACACCAGGAAGGATATATTCTGGAAATCAGCAAAGAAGTTGCCCCTTCCCTGGCTGCAGGTGAATCTGTAGGAATTGAGATATTCGGGAAAAAGACATTATCCCGGTTATATGAAATACTCAATCGAAAAATCAATATTGAAAAGAATGTAAATCAATTCTATGAATCTGCTTTTCAGGAATTGATCAATAGAGGTCACAGAATTTATGCTGTAGATTGTTCAGAGTATTTTTGTATGGAAATTGATACAATTTCAGATCTTGAAACAGTTAACTCATTAATAGCTGAAAAGCATTTAAAATCATTGGAAAATGATTGATAGTCTGATAACCATGGCGGTTACCGGTTTGATTGCAGGCTTTCTTTTCTCTATGCCTTCGGCAGGCCCTGTTAGCATACTGATAATTTCAAATGCACTTATAGGGTAAGCTTAATTACTGTATAAGGGCAAACATGGGAGCATCTGTTGCAGATTTTATTTATGTATTTATTGGCACTTTCGGACTGACAAAACTCTATTCTCTCTATAAACCTGCTACTCCATATTTTCTTCTGGCCGGAATGTTATTTCTGCTGGTTACAGGATATAAGATAACGCGGATCAAAATGGACCCCGAACATCTGCCGGAAATTAATGCTGTAAAGAAGATTAAACACAGGGGTGCTTTTTATACTGGTTTTATGGTAAATTTTTTGAATCCTGCTCTGTTCGTCGGATGGCTTACTACTTCTTTTCTGGCAATATCATTTGTTACATCTTTGGGATTTAATACGGGGGGATTAAACGCGGTATTAAATCAGAATGTTACCAGCATAGACAATATTACCGGCTTAAAAATCCAGGAGCAAAAGATTTTATCCAATAAGTATTTTGATAAGATTTATAATCATAAAAAAAGGGAAAAGGATTTTAGGAAAGACGACCCGGGTGCATATCCGGGATATTTTCATTTAATTATCAGTTCAGTTTATGCCTTTTTTCTCTCACTCGGCAGCGTTATCTGGTTTCATTTTCTTTCATTAATCTTTACAAAATTCAGGAAATATGTTAATCTGAAGATTGTGAATACAATAATTTTCGGAATGGGCGTGGTACTATGCATATTTGGTCTATATTTCGGATACATTGCTTTAAAAACTTTTTCAAGGATATAGGTTTTAATTAAAGGCCGTATAGGTAAAACCAGCAAAATTTAAAAACAACAAATACCAATAAAGTTCAGCAGTTATTTTTGACTGAAAATTTTACTAATATTGAAATTTTTAAATTCTTAATCGAAAATGGCTATTATTCAACAGAAAGGATTTGATAATGAGAAGTATTTGAGCGAACAAACTTCAGCCATTCTCGAAAGGGTAAACCGCTTTGATCAAAAGCTTTATCTTGAATTTGGCGGGAAGATTCTTTATGATTATCATGCTGCCAGAGTACTTCCGGGTTTTGATCCCAATATAAAGATGAGACTTTTACAGAGTCTGAAAGATAAAACAGATGTTATTCTTTGTATTCATGCAGGTGCAATAGAAAGGAACAAGGTTCGTGCTGATTTTGGTATCACTTATGATGTGGATACATTGAAAACTATTGATGACTTCAGAGAGTGGGGTATTGATATTAAAGCAGTTGTAATTACACGTTATCAGAACCAGGCGCCTGCAAGGGTGTTTAAAAACAGGCTTGAGCTCAGGGGTATAAAGGTTTATGTTCATAATCCTATTAATGGTTATCCTGCCGACGTTGACTTTGTAGTTAGTGATAAAGGGTTTGGCGCCAATGAGTATATTGAAACAACTAAGCCTATAGTAGTTGTAACTGGTCCCGGTCCGGGAAGCGGAAAACTGGCAACTTGTCTGAATAACCTTTATCATGAGTATAAGAGAGGAATCAGGGCGGGGTATGCAAAATTTGAAACTTTCCCGATATGGGACCTGCCTCTGGATCATATGGTTAATCTTGCCTATGAAGCTGCGACTGTTGATCTTGGCGACAGAGTGATGATTGATGAGCATCACCTGAATGCGTATAATATTAAAACAATCAATTATAACAGGGATATTGAAGCTTTTCACCTCCTTAAGAGGATTATAGAGAAGATTACTGGTGGTAAGTCGATGTATCTTTCCCCTACCGATATGGGAGTAAACCGTGTAAGTGCAGGTATTATTGATGATAAGATAATTAGCGAGGCGGCTTATCAGGAAATTATCCGAAGGTACTTCAGATGCTCAATGGAATATATGATGGGGCTTGCCGAGAGAGAGATGCTCGACAGAATTAATGCCATCATGATAAGAATCGGTGCCCGTCCCGAAGATCGCAGGGTGGTTTTGCCTGCGAGGGAGGCAGCACTAGATGCTGAGAAGCGAGGCAAAGGAAATGACGGAGTCTTTTCTGGCGGCGCAATCGAGTTGCCTGATGGTACAATAATAACCGGGAAAAACTCCCCTCTGATGAATGCATCTTCAAGCCTTGTTCTGAATGCGACCAAGCATCTTGCAGGTCTGCCTGATAAGATGTACCTACTGCCCGAGAGTATAGTTAATTCAGTTACCCATCTGAAGAAAGACGTCCTGCATGGAAGAATGGTAAGCCTCGACCTTGATGAAACTTTAATAGCCCTTGGAATAAGTGCTATCTCAAATCCGGCAGCAAAAATGGCTCTTGAAAACTTAAAATTGTTACGCGACTGCGAGGTGCACCTGACACATATACCCACACCGGGCGATGAGGCGGGATGGAGAAAGCTGAAGGTCAATCTTACATGTGATCCTGAATACTTAGGCAAGAGTTTGTTTATCAGTTAAATGTTGAAAGGATGTTCAGTAAATCCCGAACTTCATATTTGCAGAATAAAATTTTTTATTAATTTTGTCCGGCATTTTACGAAAAGGGTTCATTCCTCCCTGATATAAATCGGGAATAAATTATCGGGAGGTAGAGTATAACCCAGAAATGCGGGAATAGCTCATCCCGTCCCGATAAATATCGGGAGCGATCGGGAGGTAGAGCATAACCCAGAAATGCGGGAATAGCTCAGTTGGTAGAGCATAACCTTGCCAAGGTTAGGGTCGCGGGTTCGAGTCCCGTTTCCCGCTCAAACTCTCCGAAGCTTTAGCGAAGGAGGGTTTCTTTTTTAAAGCAGTTCACTTTCTTATAGGACCCCAGTCGACAAGTGTATTGTTTTCAATAAAGAGCCATGTGTTTCTGTATATCCATTCCTCGCGGGTATAGTTCCCTGTGATAGAACGGTTTATCTTCTGTGGCTTTCCCCAGCTGTCAAGAACCATCTGCGAGGTCATGCCTTTCCATATTTTTCCGGCATATATCTGGGTAGCTATTCTTGTTCCGTATTTTTTTTCGAGATATTCGAGTCGTGTCATTTCCCTTCTCGGCTCTTCCTGCTTCACAATAGAAGGTTCTTTCCTTGATTCCACTTCATCAGCAGATTTCATTTCAACCTCAGCATGATTTTTCAGAATATAGCCTTCGTCATTCTCATATTTTACCCTGTAATAATCTTCATCACTTCCAGTCACAATTACTGTTGTTCCTGCCGGCAAGACGACAATTACCGAAGTGAGGTCATCTTTGTATTTAAAAAGCCGGCTTGCCTGCTTCAGCGTTGCAGTAAGAATTTTATCCTGATCGAGGGAATTAACTGACTTTATAACGGGGACACAGATACCAGTACCTGCAATAAGTGATGCTGCAAGGAGAGAAATAACAAACCTTTTCATAATAGAAATTTAATTATTAAGAAGCAAAAACTGTACCATGTTATAATATTTCTGAAAAACATCAGTTCGGATTAGCTCCATGTAATTACTTTTGGATTCAACTTTTATGATTCCGGGCATCAGCTTGTTTTCCAGATTATCATGATTCCATCGCGCACAGGAAGTATTACATTTTCAATTCCGGCTTCCCGTCGGACCATCTCGTTAAATTCCTTAATTCCTTTTGTATGCCTGTCTCTGGCATCTTCGTGAAGGGCTTTCCCGCCCCACAAGACGTTATCGGCTATTATGTAACCACCCGGTCTGACTTTCTCTTTGACCAGCCTGAAATATTCACAATATTCACGTTTGTCACCATCAATATATAACAGGTCGA
>JBASIK010000045.1:0-7218 GCA_049654745.1 Bacteroidales bacterium | reverse complement strand
GTCCGAGTATCACAGGCAGTGTTATAGGAAGCATGAACTGTTGCGTCTCTGTTTCGTTATCGACTGCAGAACCCACCGCTGCAAAAACCGAAGCATACAGAAGGTAACCTGTAATGAAATAGTAAATAAAGCAGAATATTATTAGCCCCCATGGCTGGTTGAGTGCTGAATTGAATATTTTAATAAACTCAGATGCCTGTACTGGTTCTGCAGTAGTGGCTGTTGTGGTTTGCATTGCTGCGGCAGCATTTTGCGACATGATGTCCTGCGGTATGCTTTGAACCGCTTCCGTAATTGTTTGTTCGGGTATCAGTGCCGATTTTACCGCAGTTATTATTGCAAAAGTTAGAATTATCCATATCAGGAACTGTGTAAGGCCTACAAGCGCCAGGCCAATAATTTTACCCATCATTAGCTGTATGGGTTTCACTGATGAAATAATAACCTCAACCACCCTGCTGGTTTTTTCTTCAATTACACCCCGCATTACCTGGGCACCAAAAACAAATACGAGGAAATACATAACAAAACTGGTAATATATGCCAGTACCATTGCAACTCCGGTACTCGTTTCTTTAACATTCCCGCTTTCATCAATTTTTATCGTCTGAACCGATACTCTGGTTCTGACATTTTTCATAATCTCATCGAGATTTTCAATTTTATATGAGAGCAGTTTCTGGCGTTCAATCTCTTTTTCAAGGGAATTTTCGATATGCTCGAGCAGCAGAATAGGAGGTTGTTTTCTTGAGATAAGCTGTACAGCTTCAGGTACATGAATTACTTCAGGTGAGATATATAGTATACCGTAATATCCTGCCTGTTCAAAATTGTTTTTGATCTCTTCCAGTTTGACGTTTCCAAGGTATACAAACTCGGTATTCTTGATATTGGGAATTGCATTCTTGAACAGGTCTGTCCCGTCTTCTACTACTGCTATTTTTTTCATTTCGGTGTCCTGGTTCATCATAATAAGCGACGGGACAACAATGAAAAGTGCCAGCAATACAGGAGCCAGTATGGTCATGATAATGAACGACTTCTTTCTGACCCTTGTAATATATTCACGCTCAATGATAACTGATATTTTGCTCATAACTTTCTTTTTATCTGTGGTTAGTTGACAGGCATTCCGCTTTTGGATTTTACTACTCTTATAAAAATATCATTCATAGAGGGCAGAGCCGGGTTGAAGGCAATTATATTACCTGATTTCATAAGTTCGGATAGGATCTCATTTGTTGAGATGTCTTTCAGGCATTTAATTTTTACAGTGGTCTTATTGTCTTCATTATCGGTATGCAATATTTGAAAATTACCATTTTCAGGCACTCTGATATTACCCTCGAAGGTTACTGAGTATTCATTACCTGCCCATGCCCGGCGTATTTCATCCACCTTTCCTTCCAGCATTGACATTCCATGGTCGATAAGAGTTATATTGTCGCAAAGTTCTTCAACCGATGCCATATCGTGTGTGGAGAGAAGTATTGTTGCACCCCGTTCCCTGAGAAAGAGAATTTCATTCTTGATGATACTGGCATTTACCGGGTCGAAGCCTGTAAAAGGTTCATCGAGGATGATAAGTTTTGGTTCGTGAAGTACGGTTGTGACAAATTGAACTTTCTGTGCCATTCCTTTCGAAAGTTCTTCAACCTTTTTATTCCACCAGTCGGTCATTTCGAGTTTTTTGAACCAGTACCGGAGTCTTTTCATAGCTTCTGCTTTCGAAAGGCCTTTGAGTCTTGCGAAGTAAAGTGCCTGTTCACCCACTTTCATCTTTTTATAAAGACCCCTCTCTTCAGGCAGGTATCCGATTTCATAAATATCGTCCTGCCTCAGTTTCCTTCCTTCAAGCAGGAGCTCTCCCGAATCAGGCCCGGTTATCTGGTTAATGATGCGGATAAGAGTCGTTTTTCCTGCACCGTTCGGACCCAGAAGGCCATAAATGGATTGCTTCGGGACCGAGAGGCTCAGATTATCCAGTGCCACTGTACTCCCGTACTGCTTTGATACATTTCTTGCTTCGAAAATTATCATAGATCCTAAAAATGTGTTTTAAAAGGGAGGTTAAATATAGTTAAATATGAAAAACAAAACTTTTCCTTTGTTTTAAATAGTCTCCGGTTTTCTGAATTGATTTAAACAGTTTTGCCGTTATATATAAATGACTTCAGAAGTTGTTCCGGTGCTGCATTTTACCGGAAAATTTTACGGGGTTATTTATTGAAATAACTTCTCATTCTTTCGAAGAATCCCTTATCGTCTTTGTCGGGGCGTGGGGTGAAAGCGTCTGATTCTTTGAGTTTTTCGACAATTTTCATGTCTTCCCTGCTGAGGTTTTTGGGTATCCAGACGTTGACATTCACAAGCAGGTCTCCTCGTCCGTATCCGTTTACATCGGGCAGACCTTTGCCACGCAGGCGGAGTATTTTCCCTGGCTGGGTTCCGGGTTCTATTTTTATTTTTACCTGACCGTCAATTGTTGGTATTTCGGCATAGCAGCCGGTTATAGCATCGGGGATGCTTATGAAAAGGTTGTATATCAAGTCGTTACCTTCCCTTATCAGTTCAGGGTGGGGTTCTTCCTCGATAAGTACATAGAGGTCGCCCGGTATTCCGCCTCTGCGGGCTGCATTGCCCTTGCCGCTGAGGGTAAGCTGCATACCTTTGGATACTCCTGCTGGAATATTTATGCTAATGATTTCTTCTTTTTCGACAATGCCTTCTCCGTAACAGGAGGAGCATTTTCTGGTTATTATTTTGCCTTCACCGCCGCATGAAGGGCAGGTGGAGGTTGTCTGCATCTGCCCGAGAAATGTGCTGGTTATTCTTGTGACGTGTCCGGTACCCCTGCATGTAGGGCAGTCGGAATAGCTTCTTGAGTCGGCAGCACCGGTGCCATTACAGGCAGGGCAGGTAACATATTTCCTTACTTTTATCTTTTTTTCGGCACCGTAGGCTATTTCGTTCAGATCGAGTTTTACCTTAACCCTGAGGTTTGAGCCCTTATTAACACGTCTCGACCTCCTGCTGCTGGTTCCGAAACCACTAAAGCCAAAGGCATCTTCAAAGATGTCACCAAAGGATGCAAAAATATCTTCAATAGTCATCCCTCCGCTGAAGCCGCTACCCGGAGCACCCAGTCCGGCATGGCCGTACTGGTCGTAAATCCTCCTCTTCTCATCATCCGACAATACCTCGTAGGCTTCTGCAGCCTCTTTAAATTTTTCCTCTGCCTCTTTATTGCCCGGGTTACGGTCGGGATGATACTTCAGCGCAAGCTTCCTGTAGGCCTTTTTTATTTCCTCTTTGGAAGCATTTCGCGGAACACCAAGTATTTCGTAGTAATCTTTTTTTGTCATCCTTACCTGATACTATTCACCCACAACAACTTTTGAAAACCTTATTACTTTATCGTTAAGATAATAGCCTTTTTGAAGAACTTCAATGACTTTGCCTTTCAGCGATTCATCCTCAACTGCTACTTTGTTTACTGCTTCATGAAGGTCGACGTTGAATTCACAGTTGAGAGCTTCAATTTCCCTGAGTCCCTGCTGCTTGAGAAATTCAATAAATTTGTTATATATGAGTTCAATACCCTCTTTAATATTGCTGCTGTCGGCTGAGTTTTCCAGAGCTTTCAGCGCTCTTTCAAAGTCATCAACAATAGGCAAAAGTCCCTTAAGGATGTTTTCTCCTGCACTTTTTGTCAGGTCTATTTTTTCCTTAAGGGTTCTCTTGCGGTAATTGTCGAACTCTGCCATCAACCGTATGTAATCGTCTTTCCATT
Source organism: Bacteroidales bacterium (assembly GCA_049654745.1). Classification (GTDB taxonomy): domain Bacteria; phylum Bacteroidota; class Bacteroidia; order Bacteroidales; family VadinHA17; genus LD21. The sequence goes on along the minus strand of JBASIK010000045.1, from coordinate 3,425 downwards.
TCGCAACCTCGTCGAGAAGTTCTGCCTCCCTTGATATTGATTCTTCAACCTGTACGGATTCTTCTTCCTGTTTTTTAGGCATGGCAGAAGATTCAGACACAGGTTGTTCAACAATGGTCTCAACCGCTTCTTCAGCAGGTTGTTCCCTCATTTCAATCTTTTCTTCTTCAGTATTATTGACGTTCTTTGTTGTTTTTTCTTTGAGTTCTTCAGTCTCCCTTTTCCCTTCAGTATGCTTTCTCTTTGTCATTTCTCAAAGGTTTAAAAATATATTGGGTTTTTAATAACCGTATTTCATCAAATTACCTGCCAATTACAAATTATTGCCAATTTGACAGTAAAGAGAGATGATAAAGATAAAATTATTTTTTTAGATTCTCCGGATGTCAGCTCCCAGCGCATTAAGTCGGGTGTCGATATTTTCGTAGCCCCTGTCAATCTGGTCGACATTATGAATCACACTTGTACCGCTGGCCGACATGGCAGCAATGAGCAGGGCAATACCGGCTCTTATGTCAGGTGATGTCATTACCGTAGGCCGAAGCCTGACTTTTCTATTAAGTCCAATAACCGTTGCCCGGTGCGGATCACAAAGTATTATCTGAGCTCCCATATCTATCAGGCGGTCAACAAAAAACAACCTGCTTTCAAACATTTTCTGGTGTATCAATACAGCTCCGTCGGCCTGGGTGGCCGTTACCAGAAAAACACTGAGAAGGTCGGGTGTTAGACCCGGCCAGATAGCATCCGAAATGGTCATAATTGAACCGTCCATGAAGGATTCGATCCGGTAATGTTCATGACGGGGTATGAATATATCATCGCCTCTTTTCTCCAGTGTTATTCCTAGCTTGCGGAATGAATCGGGAATTATTCCTAGATTATCCCAGGATACATTTTTTATTGTCAGTTCCGATTCCGTCATTACTGCCATGCCGATGAAAGAACCCGTTTCAATCATGTCGGGCAGGAGGGTGTGAGTGCAGCCCTGTAGTTCCTTAACTCCTTCAATAGTAAGGAGATTGGAGCCTATCCCGTCAATCTTTGCACCCATTCTCACAAGCATTCTGCACAGCTGCTGGATATAGGGTTCGCAGGCTGCATTGTAAATTGTGGTCTTTCCTTCAGTCAGTACGGCTGCCATGATAATGTTGGCAGTTCCCGTCACGGAGGCTTCATCAAGAAGAATATAATTGCCTTTAAGCTTTTTTGCCTCAATAATATAATAGTTACCGGTATGGTTGTGACTAACAGTCGCCCCCAGTTTGATGAGACCTGTGAAGTGAGTGTCGAGACGGCGCCTTCCTATTTTGTCACCTCCCGGTGTGGGGATGAATACTTTACCGCATCGGGCGAGCAGAGGACCCGCTATCATTATCGAACCACGTATACGTTGACTCTTTTCAATCAAACCGGGATCCCTTAAATTGTCTGGATTCAGCGAAGTAGCTTCAAATGTTACAGTGGAACCGGATGACTTTTTTACTACCTTGACCCCCAGAGAACTGATAAGGTCAATCAGATTTTCCACATCAAGTATGCGGGGTATATTGTGTATAGTAACCTTGTGGGATGTTAGCATAGAGGCACATATTACCTGCAGGGCTTCATTCTTTGCACCCTGAGGAGTTATTTCACCTTTAAGCGACCTGCCTCCATGAACAATAAAAGAACTCATCAATGCCGGTTAAACCCTTTTTTCTTCTGGGAATGTTTATTCTGCTGTTTATTGTGCTTGTTTGTCTGTTGTTTTTTCTTATTCTGTGCCATAAGTTCTTTTGCCTCAGGTATTTTCATGCCTTCCGGTATTGTAAGTTTCCCACCTGATAGATATTTAAGATCACTGAGAATGATGTCATCCGAAACCTGAGGACGGTTCCATGTGATGTAAAGCTTCTTCATCTGATTGATGATGAGGTAGGTGAGATAATCTTTCTCTTCACCGTCAGGCATCTTCGATACAGCGTCAATCATCATCTCAATGTTCTTGCCGTAGTGCAGAAACCGGATATTACCCTGTGGATATGGTATCCTGTTGGGCTTTTCAGCCAGTTTCGACTTCTCAGGCGGAGGATAGGGAGAGTCAATGTCGAGGTCACAATCAGCTATCAGAGCCAGATGATCCCACAACTTATGCTTGAAGTCCTCAACATCCCTTAGTTGTGGATTCAAATTACCCATTATATGGATAATTGTTGCAGCAGCCCTGTTCCTCTCATCCCGGTCCTTGATTGTCTTCAGGTAATCAACCATTTTCTGGATATTCCTACCGTATTCGGGAAGAACCATCCTTTTGCGCTGAGTATTGTAATCAAAACCCATCAGATATGTTTTACCTGGCAAAACTAATAATTAAATGTCAATAAATAAAAGAATTCAAGTTGTGCAATAAAAAAAGATTTAAGGATTTTTGATTAATCAGTTTTATAATTTTGAGCAGGTAACGGTTAAAAAATGTTATGAGATGAAAAAATACCTTCTTCTGTTTTTCGCATTTTTCTTTTCTTATTTGCTGGCTTTTGCGGGAAAGCCTGATGGTAAGACAGATGTTCTGAGATATGAATTTATTATACGGATAAACGATTCCACCGAAATAATATATGTTGAAGCTTTATCAGAAGTCAGATTTAATACCACTTCCGGTTATGTTGAATTTGATTTTAGAAATTCTGACTCCCCGGGGAAAGGGATGAAAGTTCAGAATGTAACTATTGGAGGTAGCTCAGCAAAGTGGATACACGCTGGTAACAAGCTTAAGATTTTTGCTGAAAAATCGTTTGTAGCAGGTTCGGTGGCAGAACTGAAGGTTGTTTATTCCGGTATACCTGCCGACGGACTCATAATTTCAAAGAACAAATTTGGTGCCCGCACTTTTTTTTCTGACCACTGGCCCGACAGGGCTTCATATTATTTACCTGTTACAGATCATCCCTCCGATAAGGCTAAAGTGGATTTTATAATAATTGCTCCTTTTCATTACAAGGTTGTAGCAAGCGGCAGACTGCTTGAGGAAAGCAATGTTGACAGTTACAACAGGCTTACCCACTGGCACGAAGAGGTTCCTTTGCCGGTTAAGGTTATGGCATTTGGTGCTGCGCCTTTTGCCACGCGTCTGGCAGGTTTTGCAGGTAGCATCCCGGTATGGAGCTGGGTCTTTCCCGAAAACCGTAATGAAGGCTTCAACGATTATTCTGTTGCTGTTAAGGCCGTGGAATTCTATCAGAAGCTTATAGGGCCTTATCCTTATGAAAAGCTTGCCAATGTGCAGTCGAAGACTATTTTTGGAGGACTTGAAAATGCCTCATGCATTTTTTACAGTGAAAATTCTGTAACCGGCAAGGGGAGAGCCGAAGGGCTAATAGCACACGAAACGGCACACCAGTGGTTCGGAAATTCCGTAACTGAAAAAGAGTGGAGCCATATAT
>JBASIK010000044.1:0-20196 GCA_049654745.1 Bacteroidales bacterium | reverse complement strand
AGTTTTTAGTTCATCTGCTGCACAACAACAGAAAAAGGCAACAGATGCGGTTACTCCGTTTAAACTGAAATATGCCCCGGGTCTGGGAATGTTCCGTCAGAATGCAGGAGAAGATCCGATAGATAATATTAAATTCTGCTACGATATGGGCTTCAGGGCAGTGTTCGATAATAATTTCATGAGGAGGACACCTGAGCTTCAGGAGAAGATTATGAACGATCTGCGCCGTTTAGGTATGGACTTTGGCCCTTATGTCCTGATGGCAGACTCGGGGAAGCAGGATTTCGTTCTAAACTCACCTGAAATACGTGAGGCACTCATCGCAAAAATGAAGGAGGCAGTGGAGCTGGCAAAACGAACAGGCGCCAAAATGGCTCTTGTAGTACCCGGCAGGTATGATATGAAACTTCATATGGATTACCAGACAGCCAATGTGATTGATAACCTCCGGTATTGCTGCGATGTAGTTGAACCAGAAGGAATTACTCTCGTGTTAGAACCTCTGAATCCTTACATAAACCATCCCGGCCTCTTCCTTCAGAGAATTCCCCAGGCTTATGCAATTTGCAGAGCCGTTAACAGGCCTTCGTGCAAAATAATCAATGATATTTACCATCAGCAGATTACTGAAGGTAATCTTATTCCCAACATCGATATGGCATGGAGTGAGATTGCAGCCTTCCACCTTGGCGACTCACCGGGCCGCAATGAACCCACAACTGGGGAAATAAACTATAAGAATATCTTCAAACATCTATATAAGAAGCAGTATAACGGAGTTCTCTGCATGGAACATGGTATAAGCCAGAGGGGCACAAAGGAAGGGGAGCTGAGAGTTATTCAGGCATACCGCGAATGCGACAACTTTGAAGTTTGAATTTTTTAAACAGTTTAGTGAAGGCCGGATTTTCCCGGCCTTTTTTATTTTCTTTGCCAAAAATTTATTTTTACAAATTCAAGATATAAAAAAGAGAAAAATGAAGAACAATCTGTTTCTGTTCATCCTGTCAGGCTTAATACTTTTTTCAACAGGTTGCAAGAAGAAAGAGCTCCTTTATGCTGGAAGATTTACAAAGGGCGATGAGAAAGGATTATATATTTTTAGTTTTAACCCCTCCAATGGTTCACTAAAACTGAAGTCGCAGGAAGATGTTGGTCCGAGCCCATCATTTTTCTGTTTTGGGCGCAATAACGACCTGCTCTATGTTATTAATGAGGTAATGGAATTCAAAGGTGCCTTTGGGGGCGGATTGACAACACTGAGGCTCGATACTGAAACAGGCCGGCCAGTGGAGAAGCTCAGCGAGATTCTCGTTCCTTATGCAGGCCCATGTCACATCTCACTCTCAGCAGATGGGAAGCATTTACTTATAGCAAATTATCCGAATGGTTCGGTTGTTGTGGTTCGCCTAAGCAGTAATAGAATACCCGAAGCTGTTACAGATACCATTCTGTATGTAAAGGAGGAGCCTGACCGTTCCCATGCCCATATGATAAAACATGATCCTGCTGGTAAATATATTTATGTAACAGACCTCGGGCTCGACAGAATTGTAACCTATACACTGGATACTATAAATAGCAAACTGGTTCAGACCTCTGATGGAATAGCGTCTTTGCCACAGGGTTCAGGTCCCCGTCATTTTGTGTTCAATAACAATGGCACTATAATGTACGTCATAAATGAACTCGGATCAACAATAACAGTCTTCAGTGTCGACAGGCAATCAGGAGCGCTAACCGCTTTGCAAACAGTGAAAACAGTCTCTGACGACTATATCGAAAATAATTACTGTGCCGAGATTGCTCTGAGTAAAGACGGAAAGTTCCTGTATGGTTCCAACAGGGGTGAAAACACAATAGTCGTTTTTAAGGTCGGAGAGGGTGGTAAGCTTGAACTTGCTGGACGTGTTTCGTGTGGTGGCGACTGGCCGAGAAATTTTGTTATTCATCCGGAGGGAAAGTTCCTGCTTGTCGGAAACCAGAAATCAGGATATATTTCAGTATTCAAAATAAATCAAATGAATGGCTTGCCGGAAGGACCTGTCGCAAAGGCTGAAATACCCGGCGTGGCATTTCTTGCATTTAAATAGGTTATAATTAACTACTTATCATTAATTACTTTTTAGATGAACAAATCTTTTCTGAAACTCACTATTAAGTTTTCTGCTGCACTGTTGCTGATATTGATTTTCCTCACTCTTTTCGTTTCATTCACGGGTGACCAGCGTAAACCTCACAGCAGTTATGTAGTTCTTGTATCGCTTGATGCTTTCAGGTGGGACTATGACAGTATATATACAACGCCAAACCTGAAAAGAATTGCTGAAGAGGGTGTGATGGCGAAAAGACTTGTTTCCTCATTTCCAACAAATACATTTCCGAATCATTATTCAATTGCCACCGGTCTTTACCCGGCCCATCATGGTATAGTTAACAACACATTTTTTGCACCTGACCTGGGCCGTCTTTACCGTATAGGCGACAGGTCTGCTGTTGAGAACCCTGATTTTTATTATGGAGAGCCTGTATGGAATACGGCTCAGAAACAAGGTGCTCTTGCGGCTTCATTCTACTGGGTTGGCTCAGAAGCTCCAGTTGGAGGGATGCATCCTTACTACTGGAAGAAATATGACGAAAGTATTAGTTATAATGCAAGAATTGATACTGTTGTAAAATGGCTGAATTATCCGCCTGCAAGACGCCCTGAGCTTGTAACCCTTTACTTTGACGAACCTGATGCTACAAGTCACGATTACGGTCCTGTTTCTCCTGAAACAGGTGAAGTTGTTAACCTGCTCGACTCTCTTCTGGGTACGCTGCGGGAAAAGCTTTCTTCACTTCCGCACAGGGATAAAATAAACCTTATTGTGCTTTCTGATCATGGGATGACTGAGGTATCATCCGACAGGTATATCAATCTTCGCGATATTGTACCTGCACGCATGATAAAAAACACTTATGGAGGTAATCCGGTTGTTTTCATCGAACCGGCTGAAGGAAAGAAAGACAGCGTTTTGTTATTGATTAACAGAACAAGAGGAGTTAAAGCCTGGGCAAAGGAAACCCTGCCTGAGAGGTGGAATTACGGGAAAAGTGAACGTATCAGTTCAATAGTGGCAGTGGCCGACAGTTCATGGTATCTTGCAACAAGGCCGCTAACTGGTAAATTCAGAGGAGGAGCACACGGGTACGACAACAGGAATCCTGATATGTACGGAATATTTTATGCTGCAGGACCTGCTTTTAAAAGGGGTGTGATTGTTACTGAACTTGACAACGTTGATATCTATAACCTTATTTGCAAAATCTTGAATCTCAAACCGGCCCCGAACGATGGTAAAATTGAGCATATTCTGCCCTTACTGAAATGATTTTTTATCTGCATTTTTTCGTTGAAAGGGAATAAACAGTTTTTTCTAAAACCGTTTACAGTTTGAATTAAAATTTTCTAGAATATTTTCCGGAAGTTTTAAATAATTCTCATTTGAATAAAAAATAATTATTTGTATGTTTATTTCACAATTATTTAAAATATGACACGTGCTGAGCAGTTAGAAAGACTGCACAATCAGATAACCGGTAAATTCGACATAATAATTATTGGTGGTGGTGCCACCGGGCTTGGAACGGCACTCGATGCAACCACAAGAGGATATAAAACGCTTCTGCTCGAAAAGTCAGATTTTTCTTCCGGAACCTCCTCAAGAAGCACAAAACTTGTACACGGTGGAGTCAGGTATCTGGCACAGATGGACATCCTTCTGGTTATAGAGGCCCTGAGAGAACGTGGTATTATGCTTAGGAATGCACCTCATCTTACAGGTAATCAGGAATTTATTATACCAGTATATTCCTGGTTCGATGCTATGTTTTATACTATCGGGCTGAAGTTTTATGATGTTCTTTCTGGAAAATTGAGTCTGGGAAAATCTTATTTTATCGGACGTAAGAAAGTAATTGAACGATTGCCTAACATTAAACAGGAGGGGCTCAAAGGAGGTATAGTTTACCACGACGGTCAGTTTGATGATTCAAGAATGGCAGTTGCACTTGCAAAAGCAATCACAAAGCATGGTGGTACAGTGCTTAATTATTTTGAAGTTACAGCTCTTCTGAAAGACGAGAAAGGTAAGATAAAGGGTGTAAAAGCCATAGACACAATTTCGGGCCGAAAGTATGAGATATTTTCTTCTCTGGTTATTAACGCTACTGGTGTTTTTGCCGACAATATATTGCGGATGGACCGCCCTGATGCTCACCGCATAATAAAGCCGAGTCAGGGAATTCACCTTGTACTCGACGGCTCTTTCCTTCAGGGAGATTCCGCACTGATGATACCAAAGACTGAAGATGGCCGCGTGCTATTTGCCATACCATGGTACGGAAAAACGGTTGCAGGAACCACAGATACACCTCTTGAGAAGATAAGCGAAGAGCCTGTTGCACTGAAAGAAGAAATTGATTTTGTTCTTCGTACAGCAGGCAATTACATGGTAAAAGCTCCTGCAAAGAAGGATATTCTGTCGGTTTATGCCGGACTCAGGCCTCTGGCTTCAGATCCTGATAACCCTCATGCGACAAAGGAAATATCAAGACGTCATAAGATAATAGTATCATCTTCAGGATTAATAACTATTACCGGCGGGAAATGGACTACTTACCGCTGCATGGCAGAGGAAACCATTGACCGTGCTATTGGTGAAGGGTTGCTCGAGAAAAGAAAATGTGTCACCAGAACACTTAAAGTAGAAGCTTTACCCGAAAAAATAGCCAATGACAGGTTACAGATTTATGGAGAAAATGCCGGTGAAATTGAAAACATAATGGCAGAAAACCCGGAAACTGCTGAAAAAATCTCTGATAAACTACCTTATACTAAAGCTGAAATAATCTGGATCTGCAGAAATGAGATGCCTGTTACCCTTGAGGACATGCTTGCACGCAGGACAAGGGCCCTGATCTTTGATGCCAGAGCTGCTGAAAAGTGTGCCCCGCTTGTGGCTGAGATTATGGCAGGTGAAATGGGACATGACGGCAGATGGATAGAGGAACAGGTGGCAAGTTTCAGAAAACTGGTGAAAAAATATTTACCTGAATAATGGAAATTAATCCCCTATGAAAAAATACATTCTTTCACTTGACCAGGGCACAACAAGCTCAAGAGCAATCATTTTTGGTCACGACGGATTACCTGTTGCAATAGCACAGAAGGAATTTACACAGCTCTACCCGAAACCAGGGTGGGTAGAGCATAATCCTGTTGAGATCTGGACATCACAATCGGATGTTGCTATTGAGGCAATGGTTAAAGCTGGAATAAAAGCATCAGATGTTGCAGCAATAGGAATAACAAACCAGCGTGAAACAACCATTGTATGGGACAGAATAACTGGAAAGCCAATTTATAATGCAATAGTGTGGCAGGACAGGCGTACTGCAGAATACTGCGACAGACTGAAAGCGGAAGGAAATGCTGAAATGATCCGTCAGAAAACAGGGCTTGTAATAGATGCATACTTTTCTGCAACAAAGGTGAAATGGATACTGGATAATGTTGATGGTGCACGAAAGCTGGCATCGGATGGGAAGCTGGCATTTGGCAATGTCGATACATGGCTTGTATGGAATCTCACGGGCGGAAAACTCCATATTACTGATGTCTCAAATGCATCGCGAACAATGCTTTTTAACATTAATACACTTGAGTGGGACAGTGACCTGCTCAGGCTGTTTGATATTCCTCAAAGTGTTCTTCCTGAAGTAAAACCGTCGGGTGAAGTATATGGTGAGGCTGTTGTGCCATTAGGAGAACCTGTAGTCATTTCTGGTATAGCAGGCGATCAGCAGGCTGCACTCTTCGGACAGATGTGTGTTGAACCGGGTATGGTTAAAAATACATACGGAACAGGATGTTTTATGATGATGAATATTGGCGACAGGCCGGTTATGTCGAAAAACATGTTGCTGACGACTATCGGATGGAAAATAGGTAATGACATTCAGTATGCACTTGAGGGAAGTATTTTCATTGCCGGAGCTGTTGTTCAATGGCTGCGCGATGGACTTGGCATTATTAAGACCTCAGCTGAGATTGAAAAGCTTGCCGGCAGTGTCAGCTCAAGTGATGGTGTATACTTTGTTCCTGCTTTTGCCGGCCTGGGAGCACCCCACTGGGAACAGCATGCAAGGGGTACGATAACCGGCATAACCCGCGGAACAACTTCTGCACATATTGCCCGTGCTGCACTCGACAGCATAGCATACCAGACGCTGGAAGTACTGAAAGCCATGGAGAAAGATTCGGGCATAAAAATAAGCGAGCTGAGGGTCGATGGAGGTGCCACTGTAAATAACCTTCTGATGCAGTTTCAGGCAGATATTCTTCAGGCTAAGGTTGTAAGACCTGTCATTACCGAAACAACTGCTCTTGGAGCTGCATATCTGGCTGGTCTGGCAACCGGCTTCTGGAGTGGAACGGAAGAACTTAAAAAGCAGTGGCAGATAGACCACGCATTTTTACCACGTATAGATGCAGAAACAGCATCCAGGTTGACTGCAGGATGGGAACGCGCAGTAAAGAGCGTTAAATACTGGTCAGGTTTGCAGAGTTGAGATTACAACGCTAGGAACAATAAAATTATGAATTACTTTTCTCTTCGGAACTCTATGAAAAGATGTTTATGAAGTGAGTGTATTAAAAACATAGAAGCTAAAATATTTAATATCAATAAATTCCCTCTCAGGGCCTATTCAATTTTGCGGTTGTAAAGGTGGGGATTCAGAGGTGAAAAAAAGAGGCTTTTTAGACAGACCCTGGAGACAAGAAGATATGAAAACATAAATTAAAGTTTAATTTTAAATATATCTTAAAAGCTATGAACCAGTTTTTTGCAGAATTCTTCGGAACAGCGATGATTATCGTTTTTGGAAGTGGCGTGGTATCAAACGTGCTTCTGAAAAATACAAAAGGACACAACAGTGGCTGGATAGTTATATCTTTCGGGTGGGCAGTTGGTGTATTTACCGGTGTATTGATTGCCGCCGGTACCAGCGGAGCCCATCTAAATCCTGCTGTTACACTTGCACTTGTCATAGCGAAAAAGTTTTCCATCTCCATGGTACCACTTTATATTTCTGCGCAACTTCTGGGCGCCATGTTTGGAGCAGGACTTGCATGGCTGGCATATAAAAAGCATTTCGATGCTACCGACGATGGCGATGCAAAGCTGGCAGTGTTCTGCACCGGTCCAAACATAAGAAGTTACGGATATAACCTGATAACCGAGATTATAGGCACCTATGTTCTGGCATTTGCGGTTCTTTATATGGCACAGCCTGAGGTGGGTCTTGGGGCTTTGAATGCTTTACCAGTAGCAATAGTAGTGCTGGGAATAGGTCTTTCTCTTGGTGGCCCTACAGGTTATGCCATCAATCCTGCACGTGACCTTGGTCCAAGAATAATGCATTTTCTTCTTCCTATACCTAACAAACGCGACAGCGACTGGCGGTATTCATGGGTGCCAGTAGTGGGACCACTTATCGGAGCCTCATTAGCCGCCATTATGTATATAATTTTTGAGAAGGGCATATAACCTGTCAGATTTTTGCCAGATTCTATTGTTTCTTGAAATTCTTTTTACTGAACTTGTAACGTTGTGCAGGTTCAGCTGTTTTTTCATCTATCAGTCAACGTCCACAGGTAATTGATTAACTTGTGATAGATTTGATTTCTGAGACAATGTCTTAAATGTAATAATTAAATAATGTTAAAAACAACTTATTTAATTCCTTTTTGGCAGAAGTTTAATATTTTACAGTTTAGTTTGTTTAATTATGAATTGGAAGCTTATAATCATATTTTTCTAAGTTAACATGGAACCCTTAAAGCTAACTAATTACAAATGAGTATGAAAAAAATAATTTTTTTCCTGGTTGTGGCTGTCAATTGCTGGAAAGCTCTAGCCCAGGTCCCTGGCTTACAGGGAGGACAGCAACCAGCACCGCTTCCAGAAGGGTTTAAACCTTCTGAATGTAATACATTTCTGTCGCAATATCCTGCAGTTAATGCCCAAACCCGTGAGGCCCTTTTCCGTGTTGTCGCACCAGGTGCCAGAATTGTGCAGGTTGATCTTGCAGGTAAGAGATATAACATGGTGAAAGATGAAAAGGGAGCCTGGACCTGCAAATCTGACCCACAGGTTGTGGGTTTCCATTATTACTCCATCTGGATCGACAGTGTTCCTGTTATGGACAGGAATACAAAAGCATTCTTTGGCAGTAACTGGGAGTCATCAGGAATTGAAATTCCTGAAGGTCCGGAGGGTGATTATTACAGGTTCAATAAAAATATTCCTCACGGACATATTCGTTCAATGTATTACTGGTCGGATATTAATGGGCTGGAACGCCATTGTAATGTGTACGTTCCTGCTGAATATGAAAATAATCCTGAGAAGAGGTACCCGGTGCTCTATCTGCTTCATGGATGGGGAGAGGATGAAGACGGATGGGTTAATCAGGGACATATTGCGAACATTATGGATGGGCTGATAGCATCGGGTAAGGCGGTTCCTATGATTGTTGTAATGGATTGTGGTGATTTCAAGACAAATCCAGATGTGAGGAGGGCATCCACAAATGATATTACACAGATATACGTCAAAGAGTTGATCCCTTTCATAGATAAGACGTTCCGCACCAAAACCGACCGACTTAACAGGGCAATGGCTGGCCTGAGCAGAGGTGGCATGCAAACTACAATGACTGTTTTCAATAACCCTGACAAATTTGCCTGGTTAGGAACTTTCAGCGGTTTCTTTATGGGTGGATTTGGTAACAGAGCAGCAGCAGGCGGAGGTCAGGCTCCAAACATGACTCAGCAAATCCAGACAGCTTTCAATGGAATTTTCAAAGACCCTGAGGCTTTTAATAAACAGTTTAAGCTTCTATTCATCAGTACCGGTACGGAAGAACGCAGCCCTAAAGAACAGGTTGAAGCTCTGAAGGCATATGGCATTAAAAATATTGTTTTTCATGAATCCCGGGGCACAGCACATGAATGGCTAACATGGCGCAGGGCGTTGTATGATTTTGCACCGAGAATTTTTAAATAAGATTATATCAATTAAATATTGAAATTCAAATAATTATCTAAAATGGATAAAAAGACTAAAATCGGCAAACAGGGCACAATTTTAATCATTGTAATGTTAGCTTTCTTAGTAGCAATCTCGTGTGCCAGGCATGTGGAGATTACCATCAACGACCGGAGGATTTGCTTCGACGAAGGTTGGAGGTTCATAAGGGATTCCGTGGCCGGAGCAGAAGACCCTGAATACGATGATTCATCATGGCGGTTACTGGACTTGCCACACGACTGGAGCATCGAAGATCTACCCGGTCAGAACGGAGTGGATATTATAGGTCCTTTTGATAAAAATGCTGTTGACAGAATGGCTTCCGGGTATACCGTTGGAGGCACCGGCTGGTACAGAAAGAAATTCAAGACTTTTGAAGAATACAGGAATAAGCGCGTTTTTCTTGAATTCGACGGGGTTTACATGAACGCCGACGTATGGCTGAATGGAAATCACCTCGGATTTCATCCTTATGGCTATACACCTTTTCATTTTGATATTACACCTTATCTGAATGAACCTGGAAAAGAGAATGTTGTAGCAGTACGTGTGAGGAATGAAGGACTCAATTCACGATGGTATTCAGGTTCTGGAATTTATCGTCATGTATGGATAACCCCCGTTAATCCCGTTTATATCGACATATCAGGCGGAATATTTGTTACAACACCTGAGGTTAACCCGAAATCTGCAGTGGTAAATGTTGCTGTAACAATTATTAATGACGGGCAGAACGAAAAGAGCGTAACGGTACAATCTGAACTTTTCGATAACAAGGGGAAGAGTGCCGGCAAAATTAAGAGCAATGATGTTACACTGCCTGCAGGGATAACAAATGTCATACATAAGCTAAATGTTAAAAAGCCCTTGCTCTGGTCGTTGGACAATCCGGATCTTTACAGGGCAAAAGTCAGTATTATATCGGAGGGTGGTGAAGTAATTGATGAATGTGAAACACTTTTCGGTATCAGGGTTATTAAGATTGATGCTGTTAATGGACTGACTGTTAATGGAAAAACTGTAAAGATGATTGGCGGGTGTTTTCATCATGATAATGGTCCGCTCGGGGCAGTTGCCATCGACAGGGCGGAGGAGAGGAAAATAGAGATTCTTAAAAAGACAGGATTCAATGCTATCCGCACAAGCCATAATCCCCCATCAACCGAGTTACTGAATGCCTGCGACAGGATTGGTGTGCTTGTAATTGATGAGATATTTGACATGTGGGAGACTCCCAAGAGGGAGAAAGACTATCATCAGTATTTCAAGGAGTGGTGGCAGAAAGATGTGGAATCCTGGGTTAAGCGCGACAGAAATCATCCTTCGGTAGTTATCTGGAGTATTGGTAATGAGATACGTGAGACGTATGATACTTCGGGATTAAGGATTGCCCGTAATCTTACGGGTGAAATTCGCCGTCTGGATCCCACCAGGGCTGTTACCGAAGCTTTTAATGATTTCGAATGGCGCAGGGGTCAGGGAAGCAGGTGGCATGAGATCCCCGAGCACATGGCACTGCTGGATGTAATCGGCTATAATTATATGTATCAGAGATATGAGGATGATCATGAAAGGTACCCTGAAAGGGTGATGGTGGGAACAGAGACCAATCCACCGCTTGCCCTGGAAAATTATGAGATTATGATGAAACATCCATATGTGATAGGATATTTTGTATGGACGGCAATAGATAATATAGGAGAGGCCGGGGTAGGTATGCCGCAGCTCAGGGATGCAGCTCAGGAGGGTCCGGTGCAGGGAGGACCTGTCGGAGCTTCTGGAACAGGTGCTCAGCCAGGCGTACAGGAGAGCACGCGGGTGAGGGCTGCTGGAGGTACTCCGGCAGGTGGTCCTCAGACTACACAGGGAACTCCAGCAGCACCGGGAGTGCCTCAAGGTATGGCAGGGGGTGGATTCTTCAGACGCGAGACATGGCCGGTGTTTACAAATTACCAGGGCGACCTCGACCTGACACTCAACAGAAAAGTCCCTTCTTACTACCAGTATGTGGTGTGGGGCAAAAGCAAAGTGGAAATGTTTGTGCACCGCCCGATACCCGAAGGAAAAGTTGAGGTGACAAGCCGCTGGGGTTTCCCTGATGAGGTTAAAAGCTGGAACTGGCCTGGCAGGGAAGGACAAAAGTTTCAGGTTAATGTTTATACCCGTTCACAGAAAGTAAGACTCGAACTAAACGGCAAAATAGTGGGTGAGCAGGAGGTTGATCAGACCAAATCGATAACTGCAACTTTTGAGGTTCCTTATGAACCCGGCACACTTGTTGCACGCTGCTTCGACAATGGCAGGGAGACTGCTTCAGAGAGACTTAAAACTACTGGCAGACCGGCAGCAATCAGGCTGACAGCCGACAGAACGGTTATAAGAGCGGCAAAGAATGACCTTTCGTATGTGACAGCAGAAATAGTTGACAGCAATGGTTTTGTGGTACCTGATGCCGACAGTATTGAGGTAAGTTTTGATGTTACTGGCAATGGAAAGGTGGCAGGTGTTGGCAGCGGTGACCCGAGAGACATGTCGAGCTTTCAGCAACCACGCAAGAAGACCTTCGAGGGAAGATGCCTGGCAGTTATAAAACCAGACAAGGAACCGGGGAAAATAAGAGTACAGGCTACTGCAGAAGGTCTGAAAGGAGCATCTGTTGTGATAACAGTTAAGTGAGGAGAATTTATTTGCTTTAGGTCCCTCACCCGGGCAAGCCCGGTTCGGTCGGTCAACAAAAAAGCCCTTCCCGGTAAACCGGGAAAGGCTTTTGAGGTGTAGCGGGGGACGGATTCGAACCTTCGACCTTTGGGTTATGAGCCCAACGAGCTACCACTGCTCCACCCCGCAGTATTAGTTTTTATTTAAAGAACCTTTCTTCCTCAGGAATTCGAACCTTCGACCTTTGGGTTATGAGCCCAACGTCCCGATAGCTATCGGGACCACCCCGCAGTATTAGTTATTATTTAAAGAACCTTCTTTTCTTTAAGGTTCGAACCTTCACTCCTTCCTAATAACCTGGCAGCTTATGTTAACTCAACTCTTAACTATGCCAGTTTTTCAACCCGAACCCCTTGCTGTTTTGTGGGTACAAAGTTATAAAAATTATAATTAATGTCAAAACATATATCATTGATTTCATAAAGCAATTACCGAGTTATATTATTTTTGAAGAAATTTTGTTTGATTAAATTTTTATCACTATTGAAGCAAACTAACCGTTATGCCAAGGGTATTCAAAGCAACAGACATTGAGAATGAGGCTAAGGAATCCAGAAGAGATTACTTCGACCGCCATACACCTCATATTATTTGCCCTGATAAAGTTAAAAAAGGTGAAAAGTTTGAGGTAAAAGTCAAATTAGGTGAAAACTATGTACATCCAGATGATCCTGATCATTATATAAGCCTGATACAGTTGTGGAACAGGGAAACACTCCTTGCCGAAGCACGTTACACTGCCGGTGCATACGGTAATAAGGCCGGACATTTTGAGGTGGGGTTCTATATTGTGGCTCCAGAAGTCAATATGAACCTATCTGCCATGTCGGTGTGTACAAAACACGGTCTCTGGCAAAGTGATGACAAACCTGTGGAGGTTATATAACTGGCATCCGGTTTGTTAATATAATAATGTAAAATACCTCAGGGGTGAGGTTTTTATTATCTTTGTATGCTTTTTTATTCAGTTTCGTAAATGGCAAAGGAAGAAAAAGAAAAAAAGAAGAGTAACTGGCGCGAAAAGTACAGGTTTACTATTTATAACGACACAACTTTTGAAGAAGTCTGGAAAATCAGGTTTACCCGTTACAATGCATTCCTGGTGGTATCTTTTATTGTCCTTTTAATAATTGGTTCAACGGTTTCTCTTATTGCATTCACCAACCTCAGGGAATTTATTCCTGGTTATCCTGACTCTGAGATGCGCCGCAATATACTTATGAATGCTATCAGGCTTGATTCGCTTGAGCGGGAGCTCGATCTGAGAGACAAGTATTTTGCAAACCTGAACACAATAATTTCAGGGAAACAGCCGGTTGATATACTCGCCACACCCGATACTGGGAAAAAATACAGCAACATTCAGTTTTCAAGCATGCCTGAAGTTGAAACACTTAAAACAGAAATCGAAAAAGAAGAGCGATTTAACCTTACTTTACCGCGGCTGACTGAGCCTGCCGGACTTGCAGGGTTGCATTTTTTCCCGCCTGTGAAAGGTATAATTACTGCAAAATTTGATCCGCGTGCAAAACATTTCGGTGTTGATATAGTTACCAGGCCAAAGTCACCAGTGATGGCTGCCCTGGATGGCACGGTAGTATTTACTGGATGGACAATGGAAACCGGCTATGTTATACAGATTCAGCACAGTAACAATTTAATTACTGTGTACAAGCACAATGCTTCACTTTTAAAGGAAAACGGCGATTATGTGAGAGCGGGAGAAGCTATATCGGTAGTAGGAAGTTCCGGAGAAATGTATACGTCAGGTCCTCATCTGCACTTTGAAATATGGTACAAGGGAACGCCTCTCGATCCGGAAAAACACGTTCTCTTTTAAGTTGCAAATAAATTCACTCTGCAATGCTGAAACCGAAACGGATAGCAATTTTAGGATCGACAGGATCGATTGGCACACAGGTACTGGACATCATTTCAAGATACCCCGGAAGATTCAGGCCGGAAGTCCTTACCTGCAAGAACAGTGCTGATTTGCTGATAGAACAGGCACGTAGATACAGACCATCCAGAGTGGTTATTGCAAATAAATCTCTTTATGCAAGGGTCAAAGATGGACTGAAAGACCTTCCTGTTGAAGTGATGGCAGGAAATGAAGAACTGGAGTATGCTGCCACTCTGGATGAAGTCGACATGGTTGTGGCAGCGATGGTTGGATATGCAGGAATGAAACCGGTTCTTGCCGCAGTAAAAGCGGGTAAGAATATCGCCCTTGCAAACAAGGAGACACTCGTTGTAGCAGGTGAACTAATTTTAAAAGAAGCGTCAAAAACGGGAAGCAAAATAGTCCCAATCGATTCTGAACATTCGGCTATTTTCCAGTGCCTTGAGGGTGAAAATAAAAAGTCGGTTGAAAAGATAGTTTTGACTGCTTCGGGTGGTCCCTTTCTAGGCTATTCCTATGAACAGCTTCAGAATGTTACGGCGGCTGAAGCGCTGAAACACCCAAACTGGGATATGGGGGATAAAATTACTATCGACTCAGCCACATTAATGAATAAAGGACTTGAGGCTATTGAAGCAAAATGGCTTTTTAACCTGCCCCCTGAGAAGATTGAGGTTGTTATACATCCTCAGTCTGTAATTCATTCACTTGTTTATTTCTATGATGGTTCGGTGAAAGCGCAGATGGGGGTGCCCGACATGAGAATACCAATACTTTATGCACTCAGCTATCCGGAACGCCTGCAGTCGGACCTTCCCCGCCTTGACCTTTACAAATATGAAAACCTTACTTTTAAAGAACCCGATAGGAAAATTTTCCGTAACCTGCCGCTTGCTTTTGAAGCTCTGAAAACAGGCGGAAACATGCCATGCATACTCAATGCTGCCAATGAAGTGGCAGTGCACGGGTTCCTCGAAGGGAAAACAGGCTTCCTTCAGATGCCCGATGTGGTTGAACATGCAATGTCAAAAACTACTTTTGTGGCAGATATAACCCTGGAAATACTCGAGGCTTCAGATTATGAAAGCAGGGAGAGAGCAAAAGACTATTTAAACCAAAAATTTTAGAAAAATGACAATCTTAATTAAGATACTGCAATTTGTTTTAAGTCTGTCGATTTTAGTAATTATACACGAATTAGGGCATTTTATATTTGCAAAATATTTCAAGGCGCGTGTCGAGAAATTTTATCTGTTCTTTAATCCATGGTTTTCAATTTTTAAATTCAAAAAAGGCGAAACGGAATACGGGCTGGGCTGGCTACCACTTGGGGGTTATGTTAAAATTTCAGGAATGATCGACGAATCGCTCGACCGTGAGCAATTGAAACAACCTCCTCAACCATGGGAATTCAGAGCAAAACCAGCCTGGCAGAGATTGTTGATTATGACTGGCGGAGTACTTTTCAATTTCCTGCTGGCATTTTTTATATACGTATCTATACTTTACGTCTGGGGTGAAACTTACCTGCCAACTTCAAACGTCAAGTACGGCATAGTTACCGACAGCGTTGGTTATTCAATTGGTCTGCGTAACGGAGATAAAATCCTTTCTGTAGATAATCAGTATATTGATAATTTTTATCAGATATCTAAAGAGATTATTCTCAATAATAGAAGTACAATACAGGTTGAGAGAGACGGCAATGTAATAAATATTCAGATTCCCAAAGAATATATCAGAAAAGTTATTAAAGGCGGAGGGCATATTGATGCCAGAATACCTTTCAGCCCTTTTATAGTTAGCGGATTCGGCAAAACATCACCTGCAAAGGAGGCTGGTGTTATGGTGGGAGATGAAATAATAGGTGCTGATAGTATAAAATTCTCATTCTTTGATGAATTCCAGAACTACCTTCTTAAGAATAAGGACCGTATTATTACACTGAACATCCTTCGTAATGGTGAGAATATCAATATCCCTGTTAAACCTACACCTGCCGGCAGGCTTGAAGTTGCAAGAACTTACGAAAATATTTTTGAATATAAAACCATAAAATATAGTTTTATTGAATCAATCCCGGCCGGAATTAAACTGGGTATTACAACCATAGGAGATTACCTCAAGCAGTTTAAACTCATATTTTCAAAAGAAGCAAAAGGTTATGAGTCACTTGGAGGATTTATTACAATCGGAAGAATATTTCCTGAAGTATGGAACTGGCATGCATTCTGGAATCTTACTGCTTTCCTGTCGATTATCCTTGCTATAATGAATATATTACCCATCCCTGCACTCGATGGCGGCCATGTATTGTTTCTTACATACGAAGTTGTGACAGGAAGAAAGCCCAGCGACAAGTTTCTTGAATATGCTCAGATAACTGGTATGATAATACTTTTCGCATTGCTGATATACGCTAATGGGAACGATATTATCAAACTTATTAGAAAATAGTGTGAATAATAGTTTGTTTTTAATAAAGTAATTGTAACTTTGTAAGGACTTAAAATTTTACAGAAATGGGCAAGATTGGACCTTTGGAGATAGTTTTAATACTTCTTATTGTGGTACTTCTTTTCGGAGGCCGGAAGATTCCTGAACTGATGAAAGGACTTGGACAGGGTCTGAAAGAGTTCAAGAAGGCTTCAAAGTATGACCCGGAAGAAGAAAAGAAAGAACAGGTTAACAAGGATTAATTTTCCAGGCAAGATATACCTGTAGGAAGCCTTGAGGTTAAGGATAAGTTTTTGAACAATAGAACATTCTTGATGTTCTATTTTTCTTTTACTGGCAAACAAAACTTATTCTAGAGGTTCATATTTCTGATTCCGCCTCACAGGGACAAAACCTGCTTCCTTTATTATTTCCTGAATATCTGCTGCATTGAATCTGTTAGTATTTCCTGCGGCACTTACAACGTTTTCTTCTATCATAACAGAGCCAAGGTCGTTGGCACCTGCATGAAGCGATAACATAGCTGTCTCTTTGCCAACGGTAAGAAGCGATGCCTGAATATTCGGTATATTGTTCAGAACAATCCTGCTGATAGCCGTAAGCCTGATATATTCTGTTGCATTGATATTGTTCTTTATGCCCATTTCTTTTGCAAGCCGTGTGTCCTTATCCTGAAACGGCCATGGAACAAATGTAATGAAACCGAAAGTGCCCTCAGGTTTTTCTGACTGCACCTGACGCAGGTGAATGAGATGCATAATCCTTTCTTCACGCGTCTCAATGTGTCCTGCCATCATTGTTGCGGAAGTAGGTAAATTAAGCCTGTGAGCTTCCCTCATCACATCGAGCCATTCCACTACTTTTGCTTTTGCAGGTGAAACAATTCTTCTGACTCTTTCCGAAAGAATTTCGGCACCTGCCCCGGGCAAACTGTCAAGCCCTGAATCAATGAGCTCTTTCAATACTTCAGCATAGGTCATTTTTTCTTTCTTCGAAAGGTAAACTATTTCCGGCGGACCAAGAGCATGAAGTTTGAGTGAGGGAAACTCCTTTTTCAGGGAAATGAAAAGATTCTTATAAAAAGATAAATCGAGATCAGGATTCATACCCCCCTGCAGCAATATTTGATCTCCGCCAAGACTAAATAATTCGTTGATTTTCTGCCTGTATTCATCCATTGTAGTAATGTACGCATCGGCCGAGTCTTTCCTGCGACAGAAGTTGCAGAAGAGGCATTGAGAAAAGCAAATGTTGGTAATGTTGATATTACGGTCTATTATCCAGCCTACCCTGTTGCCAGGATGAAGCTGCTTCCTTATTTCATCGGCAATAAAAACCAGCATTGAAAGAGGCGCCTCATTGTAAAGCATAACACTCTCTTCAAAGGTCAGCGGCTCACGTGCAAGAGCTTTCCTGTATAACGATTCAAGAATTTGCACTTCAGTGAATTTCTTATTCTTTCAGGTTAAAGATTTAAAATATGGTCTGTAATGCAAAGGTATATCTTTCAGATTTAGCCTGTAAATTTTTTGATTAACTTTACGCTCTCTTTCAGAAATATAATTTATGAAGATTCAAATAAGAGCTGTTTCTCAAATATCTCCCGATCAATCGGTTATATGTATTGTTGGTAAGGACGAAATACCTTCTTATATTGTTCTTGACCGGAGCGAAAAAGAATATGCACTCAGGAGGCTCAGTGAAAATGATGAATATGTCTTTGTTAATTCTTATTACAAGTGTACATATTTTGTAAAGGCAAATACAGAACTTCCGCACTTTATGATGCTGGAAGAGATCAGGAAAAGAGCCTCATCAATGAAGCAGCTTATAAGGGCGAATAATCACACGGAAATTGTTATAACTTCAGAAGGATTACCAGAAGATGTCATTGAAGCTTTTGCTGAAGGATTCATATTGAGTATTTATTCATTCCGAAAATACAAGACGAAAGAAGAAGAAAAGGAAAAAGGTAAATATCCGCAAAAAATATTGCTTCATAACATAAAGAATAAAGATAAAATTCTGTGGTTAAGTGCTTTATGTGAGGCAGTATATATAGTAAGGGATCTTATCAACGAACCTCCGAATTTTCTTAATGCGCCTGCACTCGCAAGGGAAATAAAGAAGATTGGCAATTCAGCTGGATTTACAGTAGAAGTGCTCAATAAAGGTAAGATAGAAGCACTTAAAATGGGAGGATTACTGGCTGTTAATCGTGGAAGTGTTGACCCTCCGGTATTTTGCATTCTTGAATGGGAACCTGAAGGAAAAGTAAATAACAGGCCGCTGGTTCTTATTGGCAAAGGTGTCATTTACGACACAGGAGGGCTGAATATTAAAACCGGTGAAAACATGTCGCAGATGAAAGCCGACATGGCAGGAGCTGCAACAGTTGCAGGTATTATGTATGTAATTGCAAAGTGCAATATTCCGCTTCATGTAATAGGACTTGTACCTGCCACTGATAACCGGCCGGGAGGTAATGCCTACCTGCAGGGCGATATCATAACAATGTTCAATGGTACAACAGTTGAAATCGGAAATACCGATGCTGAAGGGAGGCTTCTTCTTGCCGATGCCTTAAGTTATGCAGGCAAATACAAACCTGAACTGATAATTGATATTGCCACACTTACAGGTTCTGCTGCCATGACTTTCGGAAACAAGGCAATAGCTGTAATGGGGAATGCAGATGAGAAATATTTTAAACTTCTGGAAGAAGCTGGAAATATGGTATACGAAAGGGTGGCAAGACTTCCTTTCTGGGATGATTATAAAGAAATGCTCAAGTCGGATATTGCAGACATAAAGAATGTTGGAGGACGTGAAGCAGGTGCCATAACTGCAGGAAAATTTCTGGAATCTTTTACAGAATATCCTTTGATTCATCTTGACATAGCAGGTACCGGAATACTGAAAAAGGATGATTATTACAGAATTAAGGAAGGTCCGGGATCGGGACTAAGATTACTTGCTGTTTTTCTGAAATGGCTTGCATCTGAAATGGAAAAAAGATAATAAACAACGATGGAAAATAAACCGGTTATAGTTGGAATTACTCAGGGCGATATTAACGGAATAGGTTATGAGGTAATTATTAAGTCGCTGCTTGACAATACTATATTTGATATGATAGTTCCGGTGGTTTATGGCTCACCGAAGGTGGCTGCCTATCACCGGAAGGCACTAAACATAGAGAATTTCAGTTTTAATCTCGTTAAAAGCCCTGCTGAAGCACATCATAAGCGTGCAAATATTATCAACTGCCTTGGAGATGATGTACGTGTTGAACTTGGCAAGCTAACCGCGCATGGAGGAGAAGCAGCTTTTATTGCTCTTGAGCGGGCTGTTGATGATCTCAAGGCAGGGAAAATAGATGTTCTGGTAACAGCACCTATTAACAAAAACAATATTCAATCAGATAAATTCAGATTCCCTGGTCATACCGATTACCTGAAATCGAAATTCGGTGTTGATGACGTACTCATGTTTATGATAAGTGAAAGCATGAGAATCGGCGTCGTCACAGGTCATGTTCCCTTGAATAAAGTCTCTGAACTTCTAACAGTTGAACTTATTCTCGGGAAGCTGAGACTTATGAACAAGTCGCTCCTGGTTGATTTTGCAATACGAAAACCATGTATTGCTGTTCTCGGGCTTAATCCTCATGCAGGTGATAATTCACTTCTGGGAAATGAAGAAACAGAAAAGATCATACCAGCTATAGAAAAAGCCCGTAATGAAGGTATAATGGCTTTTGGCCCGTTTTCAGCAGATGGATTTTTCGGTGCCGGGTTGTTTAAAAAGTTCGATGGTGTTCTGGCAATGTATCATGATCAGGGACTTGTTCCATTTAAGGCTCTTTCGTTTGAAACCGGAGTTAATTTCACTGCAGGATTACCTGTTGTGAGGACATCTCCTGCCCACGGAACTGCTTTCAGCATTGCTGGAAAAGGAGAAGCTTCTGAAAACTCA
>JBASIK010000043.1:0-17801 GCA_049654745.1 Bacteroidales bacterium | reverse complement strand
CTTAAAAGGTTCATTTCAGATAGCAATATTTGCAAAAAAAAAAACTAAAAAAAAAAATTTTTTTTGCTTGATTTTTTAAAAAAAATTATATGAATTTAATCATCAGTAACTTATGATTGAAAAATTTTTTCATTATTGTTAAATAACAATAAATCAAATAGTTATAAAGTTTCTTTCGCATTCTTGTATGTGTTACAATACATTAAAAAATTAATCAAAAAAATAATGTTTCAAGGAAAAAACTAGTACTATTTTGGAGTACTATTTTCGGTGAAAATAAAGCTTTGATAAAGAGATATTTATATAATTTTTGTTAATTGACCTCATTTCCGCCCGAAAATTGAAAAATGAACATATTTTTTGGGGTTTTCTTTTAAATCTTTTAATAATATGTCAAGACTTGCAAGACTGGATGATAAATTTCTGTATAGAGTGTCATTGCTAACCAACTGACCTGCTGTGCCTTTTCCTTTATTTATGCCATCAAGAAGAGTTCTGGTTTCTTCAAGTGTCATTTTCAGACTTGTGAGAGATTCGTATAAGCCTGAAGCCGAAATAGAATCAGTAATCGCCTGAAGGTTACTGACAGTTCTGTCAATCTTGCCTGAACTTGATGCAAGCATAGATGAAAAAGCAGTGAAATTGTCAATGGCATCTTTCAGCTCAGTCTTTTTTGTGCCCATTATATCACTTAAACTTGCGGTTGTTTGGTTTATGTTTGAGATGCTACCCTTTAAATTGGACCTGAATTCAGGAGATAATAAGTCATTAATTCCCGAAATAGCAGTGTCGAGTTCATCAATCAGGTTATTAACCTTTTCCCTGATTACTGAGAAATCTTTTTCAAACGTAGTAAGAATCGGAGGAGATAACCTGCCTGGAATAGTATCACCGTTCCTGTAAACTTCTGGACCAGGTCCGTATAGCAACCTGACTTTCATTCCTGCTATCAGCGATACACTCGTAATTTCTGCCACACTTCCTCGAGGAATAGCATAATTTTTCTTTATTGATAATTCTACAAGCAACCGGCCAGTATTATCATTCATTAGATTAATGGTCTGAACAACTCCAGCCTTATAACCATTGATTTCCACAGGGCTCGATTCAGTTAACCCGCTTATGTCATCATAAATGACATAATAACTGGCCATGGTACTAAAAAGATCCTTTCCCTTCAGATAATTATAGAGATAGATGAATGCTAGTATCGTAATTATTGCAATTACCCCAACCTTTAATTCATTTGATATTTTAAATTTCATAGCTTCTCTGTTATTTTTTCTTCAACTCATTGAGAGCATCCTGCAAAGGTAATATTTTGTTTTCTTTAACAGCAATTACAAATGCATCTGGAAAAAGTGATTCTATTTTACGCCTGTAAGCAACTGCCTGATTGTAGTCGGAAAATCTTCCTGCAGCATATTTATATCGATTACCATCATGGATTTCTGTTATATCAGTCAGGTTTTTAAAATTGTTTGGAGTGATTTCTGTTTTTCTTGTTGATGAAAGAACCTGAACCATAAAAACAATATTACTTTGCGGCGCACCTGTGTTTCCCTCAGAACGGGCATTGTTATCAATCCTGATTGCTGAGATTTGGCTTTTTTTGTAGACTTCTGCTATGTAATCACTGCATGCTCTGAAAATTGCTTCTGCAATTTCTTCCTGTCCCTTTTTTGAATTCAGATACTTCTCTTCTGCAGAGTTCGAAATGAATCCTGTTTCTATCAGTACACTCGGCATTGTAGTCATATATAACACCCAGAAACCTGCCTGTTTTACACCTCTATCAAATCTTTTAATCTGCTCCCTGAACTGAACCTGAATCTTCGATGCAAGATCTGTGCTCTGCTCAAAAAAGGCAGATTGCATTAATGTAAATATTATGTATGATTCAGGCGATTTTGGATCAAATCCTTCATATTTGGTAGTATAATCTTTTTCAAGAAGTATAACTTCGTTTTCCTTCATTGCCACTTCAAGATTCTGCTGGTCTTTGTGATGCCCCATAACATATGTTTCGGCACCATAAGTATTTCTGTACCTGTGCCAGTTGGCATGAATCGAAATAAATAAATCAGCCTTGTTTTTATTTGCCAGATTTGCCCGCTCAGCAAGATCCATAAAAACATCTGTTTTTCTTGTGTATATCACTCTGGCATTACTGATATTCTTTTCTATCAGTTCGCCTGTCTTTAAAGCTATTGCAAGTGTTATATCCTTTTCGTAGCTGAAAGATCCAATTGCACCCGGGTCCCTTCCACCATGTCCGGCATCTATAACAATGATCCATTTGTCTTTGACAGGTTGCTGATAACCGGAACCACCATAAACTGAATCACAAATGGATAACAATAACAAAATCAGGTAAAAGCAGATAATAGAATAGTTGAGTGTGCCGTTTTTAATTGTTACGACCATTTATTGTACATTAAATTGTGTTAGTTTTGCCGGAAATATCTCCAACATGTCGCAAAAATAAAATTTAAAGTTGCATTATTTTTTTAAAATAAAACGGTTCATATTCTTTTTTCTGATTTTATTCAGGTTTCTTGCTGTGTTTTCGCAGGAGGAGGGAAAGGCATTACCTGATACACTCTTTATACTGAAAGATAGTATTTTAACAGATACTATTCTGAAGCCTCTTAAAATTTCCCCCGATGCTGTTGACCGCACTATAACCCACACTGCAAAGGGCTACAGACGTACAGATATGGTTAACAGGAAAGTATACCTGGTCGAAGAAGCCGTGGTTACATATGGAGATATAACACTTACAGCCGATTCGATTGTGCTGAACACTGAAACAGGAATTATTTACGCAACAGGTAGACCCGATTCAACCGGTAAGATGGTTGGACGTCCGGTCTTTAAACAGGGTGAGGAATCTTTCGAGTCGGAAGCATTGGAATATAATTTCAGGACAAGGAAGGGAAGAGTCTTTAACCTGGTTACGCAACAGGAAGAAGGATATCTTAGAAGTAAAGTTACAAAACGACTGGACGATGGAAGTCTTAATATTGGAAGAAGTACATATTCAACATGTGATGCCGATCCTCCCCATTTTTACATTGGATTTAATAAGGCAAAGGTGGTGCCTTCGAAAAAAATAGTTACCGGTCCCGCATATCTTGTCCTTGAAGGAATTCCTCTGCCTGTTGTAATACCCTTTGGCTATTTCCCTCTCTATCGTAAGAATGCAGCAGCTTCCGGAATTATTATGCCTAAAATTGGAACTACTTATGAACTTGGCTATTCATTGCGGGATGGAGGTTATTACTTTGCCATAAATGATAATATTGACCTTTCTCTCACCGGGACACTGTACACTAACGGTACATGGATGGTTAGCGCCTCATCTAACTATTTCAAGAGGTATAAATATTCAGGCCGTTTGTTTTTAAGTTATGCCAACAATGTTACCGGCCATATGGGACTGCCAGATTATTCAAAAACGAAGAACTACAGAATTGACTGGACTTACAGCCAGGACCCAAAAGCCAGTCCAGGTTCAAGATTTTCAGCAAGTGTTAGCATGAGTTCAAGCTTATATGACAGGCAAAACAGTTATGTGATAGCAGAGCATGTTAATACAACCAGGCAATCGAGTATAAGCTATTCAAAAACATGGGAGGGAACACCTTTTAATTTTAGCGCAAGTTTAAACCACAGTCAGAACGTTCAGAATAGAACAATGAGCCTTAACCTACCCCAGGCCACATTTTCTATGTCGAGAATATACCCCCTTAAAAACAGGAAAAGAGTTGGGCCATCCCGATGGTATGAAGACTTGCAGTTTCAGTATACCGCTAAGCTGGACAACCGAATATATAACATTGCCGATTCTTTGCTGTTTACTAGCTCGTTATTTAACAACATGCAGAGTGGTTTCCGGCACGATGCACCTTTGAGCCTTCAGATCAGACCTTTCAAAAAGATCCCTGGTTTTATTATTTCTCCCCAGTTATCATACTCCGGAGTTCTTTATACACAGAAATATAACAAACGTTTGGTAACAGATTACTTCGATCCGGAATTAGGTAAGACAAGGCCTGTTGTTATTACTGATACATTGAGGGGATTTTTTTACGGGCAATCAGTTAACACCTCAATCAGCACAGGTATTAATCCTCAGTTGTATGGAATGTACCAGTTTAAACCAGGCTCCAGGCTCGAGGCAATAAGGCATGTAATAAAATCATCTATTTCATTTAGTTATGTTCCTGTAATTAAAGGTCTTACAACCAATATGTACAGGCAATACACCGATGTGAACGGTGCCACCAGAACATATTCAATATTCGAAGGGAATATCCATGGAACACCCTCTGCAGGTAAAAGAAGCGGTGGAATAAGTTTTAGCCTCGTAAATATAGTTGAAGCTAAAATTCATGAGAAAAATGACACAACAGGTGTTGCTAAAAAAGTAAAAATAATTGAAAATCTCAGTGCAGGTACTTACTATAATATTTTTGCCGATAGCCTCAGGTGGTCACCAGTAGGTATAAGTTTCCGCACAGTACTGTTAAATAATATAGGATTATCCGCTAACAGTTCTTTTTCACTCTATGGAACCAATGAAAACGGTCAGGTAATAAACAAATTTTATTTCAAACAAACGGGTAAACCATTAAGGCTTACCAGCTTTAATGTCAGTGTTGACTTTGATGTAAATCAACTCTTCAGCAGGAAAAAGCCCGGTACAACAAAAACGTTGCCAGGAATGGAAAGCAGAGGTGGATATGCTGAAGAAGAACCGGTGGGTGGACAATCCTCTCAAAGAGCATATCAGGATGAAAGAGAATCAGATTCTGACTATCCGGGGTTCGACATGCCATGGTCTATGCATCTGGCTTACAGCATGAATTATTCAAAACAGGCACTTACTTCATCAGTTATCCAGACATTATCTATAACGGGTGATTTATCTCTTACTAAGAAGACAAAGATAACCTACGAAACAGGCTTTGATTTCAAAAACAAACAGATAACCACTACAAGAATAGGTATTTACCGCGATTTGCATTGCTGGGATATGAGCTTTGATTGGATACCTGTCGGGACAATGAAGAGCTGGTATTTCACAATAAAAGTAAAAGCCTCAGTACTTGCCGATCTGAAGTATGAAAGAAGAAAAGATTTCAGAGATCAGTTTTATTAATATGGTATATTGTGTTGGTCATTAAAAATAATTCGCTATGAAAAGAATAATCTGTACAAGTAACGCTCCGGCAGCAGCTGGACCTTACAGCCAGGCAGTTGAAGCTGGTGGAATACTCTTTGTCTCAGGCCAGGTGGCACTCGACCCTGCTACAGGCAAACTTATAGATGGTGATATACGCGAACAAACGGAACAGGTACTCAGAAATATCGGCGCAATACTCGAAGCAGCAGGTTACACTTACAGGGATGTTGTGAAATCAACTGTCTTTCTCAGTAATATTCAAGATTTCAAATCTATGAATGAGGTCTATTCAAAATTCTATCCGTCAGAACAACCGGCAAGAGTAGCTTTAGCGGTTAAAGACCTCCCGTTAGGAGCACTTGTTGAAATTGAAGCAATTGCAATAAAATCAAAATAATTATCTATGAACAGATTATTTGTTTCAATTTTGGTCTCGGTTGTGTTTTTCAGTTCCTGCAACACACAGGTAAAAAAACAGGATTCACCTCTCCGCAGGGTCATAACACTAGAAAATACACCGGTTTCCAGGCCCTATAGCCCTGCTGTTGAAGTTGGAAATATGCTCTATGTCTCGGGGCAGATAGCACTTGACCCAGCAACAGGTAAATTGATTGAGGGAGGGTTTGAGGAACAGGCACGTCAAACACTTTCAAATCTGAAAACTGTAATAGAAAAGGCAGGATATAAACTTGAAGATGTTGTCAGATGCACAGTCCTGTTAATTGACATAAACAATTATGCTCCCATGAACCGCATCTATATGGAATACTTCCCATCGGATCCCCCTGCCAGAATGGCTTTTGCTGTCAGAGATCTGCCGATGGGAGCCCTGATAGAAATAGATGCAATAGCTGCGAAGAAATAGTTTACGTTAAAGTATTCAGACTGAAATTACTTCAAATTCGATTTCAGCCTTCACGTCGCGGTGAAGCTTTATTGTGGCTTTATACTTACCCACTTCTTTTATCTGGTCTGAGGAAAGTATAATGTTCTTGCGGTCAATTTCAAACCCTTTTTCTTTAAGAGCTTCAGCAATCTGAATTGCATTTACTGAACCGAAAATTTTTCCGGTGCTGCTTGTTTTTGCCCCTACAACCAGGTTAATTCCTTGAAGTTTCTCTGCCAGTGCTTGTGCTTCAAGACGTATTTTCTCCTCTTTGTGAGCTCTTTGTTTCAGGTTTTCAGCATGGACTTTCTTTGCCGATGTAGTGGCAGCTATTGCCATACCTTTCGGAATCAGATAATTACGTCCATAGCCGTCCTTTACCTTTACTATTTCGTCTTTATGTCCAAGCTGCGGAACGTCCTGCAATAAAATAACTTCCATCTCAACCTCCTTATTTTAACAAGTCAGTAACATATGGGAGCAGTGCGAGATGCCTTGCTCTTTTTACAGCTTTTGCCACCCTTCTCTGGTATTTGAGAGAAGTTCCGGTAATTCTGCGTGGAAGAATTTTGCCCTGTTCATTTAAAAACTTTTTAAGAAATTCAGGGTCTTTGTAATCAACATATTTTATTCTATTCTTCTTGAAACGGCAGTACTTCTTTTTCTTTATCTCAACTGCCGGGGGCGTAAGATACCTTATTTCTGATTCGTTCTGTGCCATCTTTTATTCCTCCATAATTTTTTCAACTTCTTTCTGTTTTCTCTTCTTCTCAGCATACTCTATAGCATACTTGTCCATTTTGAAGGTGAGAAATCTGAGGATTCTTTCATCCCTTCTGTACTGGAGTTCAAGCTTTTCAACAATATCTCCGGGTCCTTTAAACTCAATGAGGTAATAAAACCCTGTTGACTTTTTCTTAATTGGATAAGCCAGTTTCTTAAGACCCCAATTCTCTTCATGAATAATTTCACCTGAATTCTCGGTGATAATCTTCTTAAATTTCTGTACCGCTTCCTTCATCTGATTCTCAGATAAAACGGGAGTTGCAATGAAAACGGTTTCGTAATGGTTCAACATAATTTTTAATAATTTTATTATTAATGTTAATTGGCTCGCAAAAGTACAACAATTTTGAAATTTACAAAAATATTATATGTCAATTTTTTCAGGATTTATCAATGATACTAAGGATTTGAAAGGATTTTTTCAACAATAAAAAAACTGACACTCTTTTTAATTATATTTGCTCTGGCCCCGGTTGAATTACTAAAATATAATTATTAATGGAGAATTTTATTGTTTCGGCAAGGAAATACCGACCATCAACTTTCGATATGGTAGTAGGACAGGATCCTATTACAAGTACTCTTAAAAATGCAATAAAAAACAGACAAATAGCTCATGCATATCTTTTCTGCGGACCCAGGGGCGTTGGAAAAACTACATGTGCAAGGATATTTGCAAAGACAATTAATTGCTTCAACATTCAGGAAAATGGCGAAGCATGCGATAAATGTGAATCGTGTATGTCGTTTAACACTCTAAGGTCGTTCAACATTCATGAACTTGACGCTGCATCCAACAACAAAGTAGAAGATATAAGAACACTGATAGAACAGGTAAGAATCCCTCCACAGGTTGGTAAATTCAGTGTTTATATAATTGATGAAGTTCATATGCTTTCGTCATCAGCATTTAATGCTTTCCTGAAAACACTTGAAGAACCACCATCTCATGCTATTTTTATTCTTGCCACTACCGAAAAACATAAAATCATACCCACAATACTTTCACGATGTCAGATTTTTGACTTCCAGAGAATAAGGGTAGAAGATATCGTTGAAAGACTGAAATACGTTGCGAAAAATGAATCCGTTTCTGCCGATGAAAATGCGCTTCATGTTATAGCAATGAAGGCAGACGGTTCAATGCGAGATGCACTCTCTATTTTTGACCAGCTGGTCAGTTACAGTGGAAATTCAATTACTTACGAGAATGTTCTTGAACATCTAAATGTTCTGGATTATGAATATTACTTCAGAACTGTTGATGCTGCCCTTGCTGGTGATGTGGCAAAAATACTGCTAACCTTTAATGAGGTTCTTACCAGAGGCTTCGACGGTCATAATTTCATTGCCGGACTGAACAGCCATTTTCGTAACCTTCTTGTATGCAAGGATGAAGTTACTCTTAAGCTTCTCGACACCGCACCTGCGATAAGGGAAAAATATCTTAGCCAGTCACGCAAATGTCCAAGGGAGTTTATCTACAAGGCACTGGAAATTGGAAGCAATTGTGACCTCGGATATAAAAGCAGTAAAAACCAGCGCCTCCACGTCGAACTGGCATTGATTAAACTCTGTAATATTTCTGAAACTGAACCAGGTGAAACCGAAAAAAAAAAGAGCGAACTGAAACCTGAAAAAAAAGATATTCATACCCTGCAACCGCAGAAGCCTAAACAATCTCAAAAACAGGAAGTTAAAAGTGATATACTGATTGCCGGAGAATCAAAACCCCCTGAAAATAAAATAGTAAGTAATGAAAGATCACTTTCAATTAAGGAACTGATAAACGGTTTCCAGGCCACTCAAACTGAACAAAAGTTTCCATCAGAAATCAAAACTGATGATTTGCCTGCAGATGCATCTTCAAAAGAAAAATTCGATCCCAATGAGTTTTTAAAACTCTGGAAAAAATTCACAGAGACTGTGAAAAACGAGGGTCCCAGGGTGTCGGGAATGTTTAAATCTCTGAAAGTTGAAATCCATAAAGATAAAGTGGTTACTATCCATCTTAACAATATTGCTCAAAAGGAATTGTTTAACCGGAACTATAAACAAAGATTGCTTGCATTTATGGAAGAATATTACGGAAAAGATTTATTTGAAATTGAAACTGTTGTAGATCCGGTTGAATCAGAAGATATTATTTATTCAGATGAGCAGAAATACCAGTTTCTAACTTCGAAATACCCTGCAATCAAGGATATAAGGAAAAAATTCAATCTTGATTTTGAGTAATTTTATATCAGTGAAATGATTATATGATATTTAATGACTGTTGAAAAAAACTATATTGACAAGCATCTTTACGATCACCTTGTAAACAACTCAAGGTCGATGTTGAGTGTTATCAACCGAAATTATTGCTACGTGAAGGTCAATAATACATTCTGTCGATACCATAATTGCCAGCCAGAAGATATTTTAGGAAAGTCCCTGGCTGACATATGGGGTGAAGATACATTCAAAGGGAATATAAAAGAAAACATCGATATCTGCCTGAATGGAAACATCGTTAGGTATGAGGCAAACTTTCAGATTCCACTCTTTGGAGAAAGATTCTTTGAGGTTATTTTCAGGCCACTTCCTGATGAAGAAGGAAATATTACACACCTGCTGGCAGAAACCGTTGATATTACAGATCTGAAAATTACGCAAAGAGCAATAAGTGAAATGGAAGAAGAATTCAGAAGACTGGAGACACACCTGCCTATAGGTCTTCTGAGATGTAAGCCCGATGGTACAATTATTCATTATAATAAGGCTTTTTCAAATATACTTGAAAATACTGAAAATGAAAATCTTGAGGGTTTGAATATAAAAGATTTTTACAGGGAAAAAACAATTTTTGATGTCCAGATAATGCATGCGGCAGATGGAAGCATCAGTACATTCAAAAGAGTTCCCCTTATAACTTTTAAAGGCCGCGAAATCAGATGCAGAGTAAACATCTATGTTGTTACGGAAAAGGATACAAAAAGTCCATTATATGCTGATTTTGCATTTGAGGATTCAACCAGAGAAATAATGTTCGAACACCGTTTGCTCCAGGCAAAAAATATTGAGACAATAGGTTCTCTTGCAGGAGGTATTGCTCATGATTTTAATAATATTCTATCATCTATTTTCGGTTACTCTGAAATGCTTCTTGAAGAAATAAAAGATAACCAGGCAGGAACCGAAATGGTCGGAAAAATAATCAGGGCAGTATCAAAGGCCAGAGAACTTACCAATCAGATACTCACATTCAGCAGACAGGTGGGTCAGGAAAAAATTCCTGTCAATATTTGCGATTTGCTTGATGAAGCAGTAAGCTTTGCTGAATCAGTTAAAAAACCAAATGTGTCGATAGAAAAAAATTTCAGGGACAGAAATATTTTGATCTATGCTGATCCAACACAACTTTTCAGGGTCTTCATGAACCTGATTATGAACGCACTTCAGGCAATGGAAAATACCGGAGGAACCCTTACTGTCATACAGGAAAGAATCAACGGAAATCAGTTCCAGAGTGAGTCGGGAAAAAGTATTATCGCAGATGAATATACAGTAATAAGTTTTGAAGATACAGGAACAGGAATGGAGGAATCTGTGATAAGCAGAATATTTGAACCATATTATACTACAAAAGATGTCGGGAAAGGAGCTGGACTTGGCCTCTCTGTCGCTTATGGTATCATCACGGAGCTTGAGGGGGAGATAACTGTAAAATCAGTTAAAAACAAAGGATCACAGTTTAAAATATATTTGCCCCTGACAGATAGTTTGCCCCCGGGCGAAATAGCATCTGTTGCCGAAAGAAGCAGAATACTTTTTATCTGCGGCGGCAACCATGAATCAAAAGTTCTCTGTTTAGCCCTCGAAAAAAGCGGATATGCTGTTGATTATGCTATAGATATTGATGGATTAATAAAACTGTCAGGGGATGAAGATGCAAAACCTGATGTAATAATATTTTCGCAGGATAATGAAAACATAAGTTCAGATATATTATCAGACTATATGATAGAAAAAAATATCGACATACCTGTCATACTAATTACCGACAGCAGTTATGATCTTTCAAAAGAGAAATTACTAAATTCTGGAATCGCAAAAAATGTTCTTTTCAAACCAGTTTCATTGCGCGAAATTCTTACTTCAATACAAATATCGTTAAACAAATAATTTGTTTTCTATGGCCGGAATATTAATAGTTGAAGATGAGAAGGACGTAAGGGAAATGCTTAGAGATGCCCTTATAAGAAGAAAATATTCAGTTATAGAAGCTGTTAACGGTAAGGAGGCACTGGCAAAATTTAAAGCATCATTCATAAATATTGTAATTACAGACATTCTTATGCCTGATGAAGATGGTCTGAAGGTAATAATGAAATTAAAGGAATTAAAACCCGAGCTGAAGATAATAGCTATCTCGGGTGGTGGTAAATTCGGCCCGGCTGGCTATCTTAACATAGCCAGGACTCTTGGAGCTGATGAGGTTTTCACCAAGCCTTTTTCATTAAGAGAACTTGAAAAAAAAATTGAAGAGCTTCTTGATGC
This sequence comes from Bacteroidales bacterium, assembly GCA_049654745.1. GTDB lineage: Bacteria > Bacteroidota > Bacteroidia > Bacteroidales > VadinHA17 > LD21. The sequence continues at coordinate 6,396 of JBASIK010000043.1, read as the reverse complement.
GGGAAAACAAATTTAATGGGAACAGCGTTTTTTATTTCCAGATAAAAGTAAAATATAATGTTAAATTTTACGGGGATTTCGATTTTCTATGTTCTCCTTGTTTTTATACTGCCGGATAAAAGAGATGCTATTTCATAATTGTCACTTTTTCAATCAAATAACTCTGAACACCCGACAAATAACGACTGCGATTAAACAATAGTTCACCATTAAGAAAATAAACCTAACTTTGCAGAATATTAATATAAAAAATAAGAAGGCTTAAAATGAGTATTATTGGTAAAATTCTGAGTCTATTTCTGGGCAATAAATACGAGAGGGATTTAAAAGAATTGTATCCTTATGTCGAACTAATAAACAGGGAGTTTGAAAAACTCAGAGATCTTTCAAATGACCAGTTGAGGGATAAATCGGAAGCCCTTAGGAATGAAATCAGGGAAGCTATTAAAAAAGATGAGGAAGAAGTCAGAATGTTAAAGGAGAAGGCTGAAGCAGAAGAAGATGTTAACGTTAAAGAAGAATTATACAACCAGATTGACAAGCTGGAGAAGCAGATTGACAAAAAACTTGAAGAAATTTTGACACAGCATCTCCCTCTTGCTTTTGCTATTGTCAAAGAAACGGCAAGAAGATTTAAGGAAAACAGCGAGCTCGAGGTTACAGCCCGGCAATACGATAGGGATCTTGCTGCAAAAAAACCGCACATTACAATTAAAGGTGATAAGGCCTACTGGAGTAACCGGTGGATGGCAGGCGGAAACGAAATAGTGTGGGACATGGTGCATTTTGATGTCCAGTTGATGGGAGGTGTGGTTTTACACCAGGGTAAAATTGCAGAAATGGCTACGGGAGAAGGAAAAACGCTTGTTGCCACATTGCCTGTTTTCCTGAATGCATTAGCTGGAAGGGGAGTCCACATAGTTACAGTTAATGACTACCTTGCTAAACGCGACTCAGAATGGATGGGCCCCATATACGAATTTCACGGACTTACTGTTGATTGCATTGATAAACATCAGCCCAATTCACCCGACCGCCGCAAAGCATATCAGGCCGACATTACTTACGGCACCAACAATGAGTTTGGATTTGACTACCTGCGCGATAATATGGCAGTCAATCCTGAAGATCTTGTGCAGAGGAAACATCATTATGCTATTGTGGATGAAGTAGATTCAGTGTTGATTGATGATGCAAGGACACCACTCATCATTTCAGGTCCAACTGCACAGGCTGAGAACCAGCAGTTTGAAGAGTTGAAACCTTTTGTTGAAAAACTTGTTTCAGCTCAGAAAAAACTTGTTAATCAGATACTTATTGATGCAAAGAAACATATAGCAGAAGGTAATCTGGAACAGGGGGGGATGCTTCTTCTTAGAGCTTATAAGGGGTTACCTAAAAATAGTGCACTTATTAAATACCTGAGTGAAGAAGGCATAAAATCACTGCTTATAAAAACCGAGAATTTTTATATGCAGAATAACAGCAAGGATATGCCTAAAGTCACTGATGAGCTTTATTTTATTATCGATGAAAAGGCCAATACCATTGAACTTACTGATAAGGGTATTGACCTTATATCAGCTTCTGTGTCAGATCCTTCGTTTTTCATACTACCCGATGTCGGCAGCAAAATAGCTGAACTTGAAAAATCAGGACTAAGTGAGCGCGAAAAACTTAAAGCCAAGGATGAAATTCTTCAGGATTATTCAGTTAAGTCAGAGAGAGTTCATACCCTGACTCAGCTTTTAAAGGCTTATACCCTTTTCGAGAGGGATGTCGAATATGTGGTGATAGATAACAAGGTAAAGATTGTTGACGAACAGACGGGACGAATACTTGAAGGCAGAAGGTATTCCGACGGGCTGCATCAGGCTATTGAGGCAAAGGAAAATGTTAAAGTTGAAGCCGCAACGCAAACATATGCTACAATAACGCTTCAGAATTATTTCCGCATGTATCATAAACTAGCCGGAATGACAGGCACAGCAGAGACGGAAGCCGCAGAATTCTGGGATATATATAAACTTGATGTTGTTGTAATACCTACAAATGTACCCTGCATAAGAATTGACAAAGAGGATATTGTTTATAAGACAAAGAGGGAGAAGTATAATGCAATAATTGATGAAGTAACGAAACTTCACAAGCAGGGAAGGCCTGTTCTGGTAGGAACAACCTCAGTTGAGGTTTCAGAATTACTGAGCCGAATGCTTAAGATGAAAGGTCTGAAGCATAATGTACTGAATGCAAAACTTCACCAGCGTGAAGCTGAAATAGTTGCTGAAGCAGGAAAAAGCGGGACAATAACCATAGCAACAAACATGGCGGGTAGGGGAACGGATATTAAACTTACTCCGGAAACCAGAGCCGCTGGAGGTCTGGCAATCATAGGCTCAGAACGCCATGAATCAAGAAGAGTCGACCGTCAGCTCAGAGGAAGATCAGGCAGACAGGGAGATCCGGGTACATCACAGTTCTTCGTTTCTCTCGAAGATGAACTCATGAGACTTTTTGGTTCGGAAAGAATTGCAGGGATAATGGATAGATTGGGTCTTAGGGACGGTGAGATGATCCAGCACCCTATGATTACAAAATCAATCGAAAGAGCACAGAAAAAAGTAGAAGAGAACAACTTTGGCATAAGAAAGCGTCTGCTTGAATATGACGATGTGATGAACTCACAGCGTGAGGTTATCTACAAACGCAGGAGACACGCACTTCTGGGAGAAAGACTTTCGGTTGATATTGCCAACATGATGTATGATGTTACAGAAAGTATTGTTTATTTCTACCACGAAACTGGTAATTTTGAAGAATTTGAGTTCGACCTTATCCGTTCATTCTCAATGGATTCTCCTGTGCCAAAAGATAAATTCCTGAAACTCTCCAAAGAAGAAATTGTTGATATAGTCTATAAAAAAGTACTTGAAGTATACAAAAGAAAGGAAGAAATTATTGCAGGTCAGGCATACCCTGTATTGAAAGATGTTTACGAGAGAATGTCACATCTGTACGAAAATGTTGTTGTGCCTGTAAGTGATGGGGTAAGAGTTTTTCAGGTAATTGCAAACCTTAAGGCAAGTGTTGAGAGCAAGGGCAGGGAGATTATGAGAGCTTTCGAAAAAACAGTAGTGTTGGCTACGATAGATGAAGCATGGAAGGAACATCTCAGGGAGATGGACGACCTTAAACAGGCTGTACAGAACGCTACTTATGAACAGAAGGATCCCCTGTTAATTTACAAGTTTGAATCGTATGAACTGTTCAAATCAATGCTAAACAAAATCAACAGGGATGTTGTTAGCTCTCTGATTAAAGGTTTTATACCGGTACAGGATGCAGAACAGGTTAGAGAAGCTGAGCGACGCCGGAAAGTTGACACAAGCCGTTTAAGAGAAGAAAAAAGTGATTTTTCCCAATACAGCACTACTGCTCCAGGTCAGGGAGGCCAGAAAAAAGTGGAGCCTGTAAGAGTTGAGAAAAAAGTCGGACGCAATGACCCGTGTCCCTGCGGAAGCGGTAAAAAATATAAAAATTGTCATGGCCGAATAGAATCACCGGTGACACCACCGGTGAACAGGTAGTTATTGAATCGCCTCCATTGCCTTCTTCAGTCGTGCATGAACCTGCTGACTAACTGGTACAAGAGGTAATCTGAGCGTGTTCTGACATAGATTCAAAATGCTCATTGCAGCTTTTATCCCTGCGGGATTGCCATCAGCAAACAGCAATTCAATTATTTCGGTAAAACGGAACATAATTTCACGTGCTGCTTTGAAATTCGATTTGAGACACTGATTGACCATTTCGCTCCATTCAGCAGGATATGCATTTGCAATTACAGATATAACGCCCGTGCCACCGGCAGCAATTATTGGCAGAGTCAAAAGGTCATCCCCGGATACAACCTGAAAATTTTCGGGCTTTCCTTTAATTATCTTCATAATTTGATCCAGGTTGCCCGAAGCTTCTTTTACACCAACAATTGTATCAAATTCATGAGCAAGTTGTAAACATGTTTCTGCCGAAATATTGCATCCTGTACGGCCGGGTATATTGTATATAATTACAGGAACAGGGCTGCAGGTGGCAATTGCTTTAAAATGCTCATATAGACCTTTCTGAGTCGGTTTGTTATAATATGGAGCCACAGAGAGAATCCCATCAACTGATTTCAGGGCAGTTGTTTTCAGCTGGGTAATAATCTCCTGTGTATTATTTCCTCCGATACCTACAACCAGAGGTACTCTTTTATTGATTGTGTCCAGAGTAAATGAAATCAGGGCTTTCTTTTCATCTTTTGTGAGAGTGGACGATTCTCCGGTCGTTCCCATTAAAACAATATAATTGACTCCACCGTTGATAACATAATTTATTACTTTCTCAAGGGATGAAAAATCAATGCTCGAATCGTTTTTAAAAGGAGTTATTATTGCCACCCCTGTTCCTCTGAATTTTTTCATATGATCATTTTTTTATATATGCCGGATTATTAATCATTTCAAGATAATGTAATATATGGTCAAAATAATCGCTTATTTTTGGATTCTTGTTGAGATCAATCATCATATCAAACAGATATGAATTATTCCCATCATTAAATAACCCAATTTTTAATGACGCCACCGACATGGCTGTGATATATTGAAGTGGAAGTAAATCATTAAAATTTACATCTATCAGAACATCAAACCTGGTTTTTATAAAATTTTCTGCTTCCTCTGATGTGGGCAAATAAAAATAATTAAGATCATTTTTTTTCAAACAAGACAGATATCTGATGGCTGTTATGCGGTCGGGAAGAATCTTGTCGGGATAATACCCTATTATTTTTACATCCACTCCTTTTTCCTGCATTTTTTGATGAAATTGTGCAAGAAATTGAAAATCAGATGTTCGTGTAGCATCCCAGACAATACCGATTGATTTAACATCAGCCAGATTACCTTTGAATTTGTTCCGTTTTATTTCTCCTGCTCTTTTTCTGAGCAACCACATTCCTCTCTTAAGTCTTATTTTTCTGAATAATTCCATGTTGCAAACGTAACAGTTTTTTGCAATAAGTATTTCATTCTTTTCGACAATATTATTCAAGCATTTTCAGAAAATCATCTTCGCTTATTATTGGAATGCCAAGGCTCTCTGCTTTTTCTCTTTTACTGGGCCCCATATTCTCACCTGCAAGTACAAATGAAGTGCTGCTGGAAATAGACGATGAATTTTTTCCTCCGTGCTTTTCAATCATTTCTTTATATTCTTCTCTGGAATGCCTGGAAAAGACTCCTGAAATCACAATTGTCTTACCTGCAAGCTTGCCTGAGATCTCTTCAGATGTCTTTTTTTCTGAACGGAAATTGATTCCGTACGATTTGAGCCTGGCTATAATTTCTCTGTTATCTTTATCTTCAAAATAATTAACAATACTGGCAGCTATTTTAGGGCCTATTTCTCTGACAGATGTCAGTTCTTCAATATCTGCCGACATCAAAGTATCAATATCGGGAAATTCAGCTGCCAGAGTTTTTGCTACAGTTTCGCCTACATGGCGTATCCCAAGGGCAAATAAAACTCTATAATAAGGAGTATTCTTTGATTTTTCAATGTTCGCAATAATGTTTGCTGCAGATTTTTCCCCCATCCTTTCAAGAGGTATCAGCTGCTCCTTTTTCAGTTCGTATAGGTCTGCTATGTTTCTAACAAGACCTTCATTGAAAAGAAGGTCTATTGTCTCTTCTCCCAGCCCTTCAATATTCATCGCCTTCCGTGAAATAAAATGCTCTATTCTGCCCTTAATCTGGGGTGGACAATGGAGATAATTTGGACAGAAATGATTTGCTTCATTCTCCATCCTGATTAGCGGTGTTCCGCATTCAGGGCAGGTTTTTATAAATTCCACTTTTTTACTTCCTGGCTCCCTCTTGCTTGTGTCAACACCAACAATTTTGGGAATTATTTCACCTCCTTTTTCAACAAAAACGGTATCATTATAATGAAGATCAAGTAACTCTATCTGATCTGCATTGTGAAGGGAAGCCCTTTTTACTATTGTTCCTCCGAGATGAATTGGCTGAAGATTAGCTACAGGTGTTACTGTTCCAGTCCTTCCAACCTGGAAGTCAACTGACAGGAGTCTCGTGGCAACCTGCTCAGCCTTGTATTTGTAAGCTATTGCCCAACGTGGAGACTTAGCAGTGGAACCTAGTTCTTCCTGAAGAGCCAGAGAATTTACTTTAATTACAATACCGTCAGTGTCAAATATCAAATCCCTTCTTGCCTCATCCCAGTGATTTATGTATTCTATAACTTCACCAATGTTTTTACATAATCTCATGTGTTCTGAGATCCTGAACCCCCATTCCCTGGCTTTTAACATATTGCCATAATGGTTATCAC
>JBASIK010000042.1:0-3490 GCA_049654745.1 Bacteroidales bacterium | reverse complement strand
GAAGAAAACAGACCAGGTGAAAATCTCACAGGGAAAGTCTGAAGGCAAACCTGCTACAGGTGGTGTTGAAAGGCAGGCTGCAGAGGCAGAAGCCGTGTATGCTCCTGTAGAAGTTGATACTATGCTGGCAAGGCTTCTTGAAGAAAAAAAACAAATGCCGGAAATAATCGGGAAAGAGGCTGGCAATAAGGATACAGTTGTTAAGCAAAAAACTGTGACTGAACCGGGGCCAGAGGTCGAGAATAACAAGATTCAGGCAGCAGAAAAATTGCCAGCACAAGAAGTGAAGGCTCCAGATAAAAAGGTTGAGGTCGTACCTGTTATAAAAAATTTGACTGCTGAGAGCAGGGAGCCGGTATATTCACAGTTTGAAATAATCAAGAAGCCGGTTTACGGTCCAGATGATAAAGTACCCATTAATCCCGATGTGCCACCAGGTTTGATTTACCGTATTCAAACAGCTATTTTCCGGAATCCTGTCGCTCCTTCATATTTTAAAGGTCTTACTCCGGTACATGGCTTCAGGAGAGAAGAATCCAACCTCACAGTTTATTATGCAGGTATGTTCAGGAAAGCGGAGGATGCTTATGCTGCACTGCAAAAAGTGAGGGGCTTGGGATTTAAAGATGCTTTTGTTGTGGCTCTGATGGATAAGCAGCAGATATCTATGGAACGGGCAAAGGTGCTGGAAAAAGAGTGGGGCACAAAACCGCTGTTCGAGATAACTCCTATTGTAGCGGAGAAAGATACCGTTCCTCCGACACTTGTTTTCAGGGTTGAGGTAATGAAGACTCCAAAACCGCTCACCGGACAACAGCTTGAAGAACTTAAGAAACTGGCAACCGGAAAGGGTTTTGACGTTCTTGTTGACGATAAAAAAAATAATATTTATCTTGTCGGGATTTTTATAAACTACACTACAGCTGTCGAATATGCTGATTTACTCAAGAGAAACGGATACCGCGACGCTAGAGTGGTAGCATATCTGGGGCTGAAGGAGATTCCAGTCGATATTGCACGAAAACTTTTTGAGGAGTACTAATATGGGAAAAGGTGAACCGTTAAGAAAAAAATTCAAGGGTGACGCATCAGAAAAATGCACTCTGATACTTTATAATGATGACGTGAACACTTTTTCGCACGTTATAAAATCGCTTGTTGAGGTATGCGGACATGATGAAATACAGGCAGAGCAGTGTGCAATACTAGTTCATTTTAAGGGAAAACTTGAAGTAAAATCCGGTTCTCCTGAGGTGATTATGGCCATGTCAGAAAAGCTTAACAAGCTGGGACTTAAATCAAAAGTTCTTAAGATTCCTGTCAGATAAGGCTCTCTGTCTTGTAATTTCATACAGGATTACTCCAGCTGCAACCGACACATTAAGGGAGCCAGTCTTTCCCTTCAGAGGTATTCTGACAGTTTCATCGGCAAGGGCAGCCAATTCTCTGCTTATACCCCTGTCTTCCGATCCCATCACAAGTACAAGTGGCCCGGTTAGTGTGGCATTAAAAACTCTCTTATTGCTTTTCTCATCTGCACATAAAACTTTCAAACCCGATTCCTTTAGAAATCGGATTGTCTTTGTTAAACTTCTGGTTCTGCATACAGGAAAAGAGTTCAGGGCACCGGCCGACGTCTTTACGGCATCTGCGGTAATACGTGCAGAGCCTCTTTCAGGTATGAGCACAGCATGAGCACCGAAACATTCGGCAGACCGTACAATCGCTCCGAAGTTCCTGACATCGGTTATTCCATCGAGACATAAAATAAGAGGATCCTCTCCTTTCTCAAAAATTGCAGGAAGTATGTTGCTTATATTCTGATATTCAATTAATGACATGAATGCCAGCACACCCTGGTGGTTTTTTCTTGTATGCTGTTCAATTTTTTCAACTGGAACAATCTGGTAAGGTATGTAATGCTCCCTTACTTCTTTCATTAGTTCGTGGTATAGTTGTCCCTGTAGACCCTGCCTTATCAAAAGGCGCTCTATCTGCTTGCCTTCCCTTATAGCCTCAATTACAGGTCTGAGTCCAAAAATAAATTCTGTTTCGCCGCTCATTTTTCAGATCTCTTCCGGATTATCGAGCCTGAACACAATCCCTTTTCGCCACGATTGTACAGCCTTGTCCCAGTAACTTACAACAGTCTCGCTTCTGCTCAATGAATAATCATTATCTGTAAACGGATTATCTTTCTTCTTGAAAGTAAAAAAGAGATATTCTTCTTTAACCGATACTCTTGCACCCCATCCCGAACTGACTACAGGTTTGCGATAACCCCATGTTTCTACATCACTCGATTTATAAAGTTTGTCGGGAGGTCCATAAATAATATATATCATGCCACGGTCGGTTCTCCAGCCTTCTTTCCAGGAAGTGAAATAATAGTTTGCGAATACAGCCCTCGTATAAAATATTCGTATTAATTCTCTGGCTTTTTCAACATTTCCATTGCAGCAGCCAAGCCAGAAATCATCAAGTGCAACTTTGGGTTTTTCCGATGAAGCAATTTTCTGCAATTCGTCTTCAGGTAACAGGTATGCTAGAGGCTTTATCATTTCTTCAGGCGTGGTCATAGTGGGAAAGTCGTCGCCGAAGTTGAAGAGCGTTAAGCCTTCCCTTATTTCCCTTGACACAGTGAAGAAATATATTCCCTTTTCAGGTAGCATCAACGGTAAAGTGTCAGAATAAGGGATGGCAACCACAGTGTCGGGTTTTACCGGAACCGACCTTTCGGGAAGTACCATAGAAGGTGGGTAGGGAATGTCTTCCGAAAGAGGGTAAACCGAGACAAAAACCGAATCAGGCCTGCCTCTTCCGTAAATGATATTGAAATATTCATCCTTTCTTACAACAGGCTTGAGAAGTTCGTTTTTGAGAAGGTGTCCTCTTACGTAGAAATTATACCTGTTAAAATCCGAGGTGGTGTTGAAAGGAACAAATGCCTGTATCATGAAATCACGCAGCTTGTCATATATTTTTACCTCACATACATACTCCATTCCTTTCTGGACCTTCAGAGGTACTTTGTAAAGGTATTCTTCCTTGTTCGGATCCTTTACAATGTCGATATCATAATATGCAGTATCGGTAATAACTCTTCCGAAAGTTGTGTTGTAAAGTCTTACGTAAATATATATCCTCGCCATCGGAACTCCTGCAGGATTGGCTTCAGAAAAGAAAAGGTCTCCTGTAAAAAATTTTACACCGAGCAGTGAACGGTTGTCCGATTCGTTGAATACGCTGTACCTCGGATTAATTCTTGTTTTCAGCGGGTTATACAGGTATGAAAGATCCTTGGGATCATAGACCGGACGGGTCGAAACGCATGAGACAGCGATGACGGCAAGTAACAGAACACCTGATAAAAAATATGTTATTTTACTGCATTTCATGTTTTAAATGTAATAAACTTTTCAATGCATGCAATCTCCCCATCCTATTCTGATTCTGCAAAGTTCAGTATTATCTGTAGTACGGAAAACTG
>JBASIK010000041.1:0-6880 GCA_049654745.1 Bacteroidales bacterium | reverse complement strand
ACAGCCCTCCATTCAGGAATGGAATCTTGCAATTGAAACGGCTGTAGTAATCGTCGTCGTGGTGGCGGTCGATGCGTAGCGCCTCATAAAACAGAGGTTCCAGAATATCGTTGAAAAAGTTGGTATAGTTTCCATGCTTGCGCTCGAAGAGTTCCCGTAAAAAATGTTTGGAGCCATTGCCCCATTCTGCATCACGCGCCACGCCAAACCATCCCTTCTTCTGTAGAAAATAGAGAAAGACGATTTGACCGAGCAGCTTTTTAGCAAAGTTGACCGTGTCTACGCCTTTGGCATCAAAATCTGCTTTAACTCTGGCATCCTGAGCCACCACTTTATCAAGGGCTTCCTTGGTACGAATAAAAAGCTCTCGGTATTTAAGAAAAAACTCTCTGGTAACAGTTTCTATGTTAAAAGCTTCTTCCAATTGTGCCAGAGTGGGGTTGTGCTCATCATCGGCAAGAATATCGACAAGTCGGCTCTGGGCGGTATGGCTGGCCTCATTGCTACCCACCAGAAACGACCAGCGCCGGGCAGGAGTAAACTCTTCTTTAACTTTTACTTTGCCATCTTTCCCTTCCACAAAGCGGTAGTCCATCTTAACAAGAGAAAACCTCCAGTCAGCTTCGCCGGGAGAGACAAAAGCAACCAGGGCAGCATCTTTCATTTCACCCCCGCGACTGCCGTTAAGATACCATGCGATAAAATTGCGCTGCATGGTGCGGGCTCGTTCAAGAGAGGATTCTCTTTTAAGATTCACAACCAGAACATCAATAACATGGTCTCCATCAGTATATTTATACAATCGCTCCAGGGATGAAATATATGGCTGAAAGGGTTCAAAAACATAGTTGCCACGGTATGTGAAATTTTTTTCTTCAGGTGTATTCAAAAGGTTTTTAATAAAAACCGAAAATTTGCCTTTATCAAACGGCGACTCAAACGTTTCCTGAATAAGACGCTTAGCCTGTTCTTTATCCATAATTTTTATTCATTATTAAAGTACACCGAAAGAATAACCTCACGTTTGCCTTCACCCTGAAGAGGTTGTTCGGCATAATGGCTCTCAAAAAACCTTGAAGGTATTTTTGTCTGGAGTGTCGCTATCACTTTCAGAGGATTGGTAATGTTTTCTCCCAGATTCTGAAGCGCATTCAATGTATCTTTTAAAGTTTTTCCCGTCAATCCTCCCTCTTCAAGCACTTTAATAACCTTACGAAGATATTCTTCCTGCTCATCTGTTAGTTGCCGTGTATTGTTTTTAACCGCTTTAAGAATCCTGAGGATTTTAACCGATCTGTCCCTGCCTCCTCTTTTTTTCAGTGGTTCAACAGCTTCTTCTGTCGTTGCCATTCTGAAGGCTTCTTTGTTAATGTCAAGCAGTTTGTAAAAACCTTGATCAATTTTCTTTTTCTCCTCTTCCGGGGTGCTTTCAAGCAGTCTTGCCGCAGTTAAGAAATCGAGTTCTTTAATCTGGGTTTCGCTTTCTGAAATAAAAAATTTATCCAGTTTACCTTTTCTGAAGTAGGTTAAAAGCGCATGGTTGTATTCATTTGATGATTTTGCTGTCCGTGCTTTTCTTGGCAGATGTTTAACCTTATTGAAAAGATCGGGTGATTTATCTCGTATTTCCTTTATTACCTGCAGGTATTTGAGTTCGCTCTCTTCTGATTCGTCTTCACCCGAAATATATTGTTTTGAAATTAACCTGTTAAACAGCTCATGCGAACCAATGGGTTCCCCTTCTGTAAGCAAAGCAGCGTCGCCTCCGAGAAGAGTCAGAAACGCATTAATCTTTGATTCAGCAACTTCCTTTAGTTGAATCTGGTCGTTCGATTGTTTGGTGGGAAAAAAGTTAAATGTATAAATCTCTGAAAATTTTGTATCGACACGGTTTATACGGCCTACCCTCTGAATCATGCGAACAGGGTTCCATGGTATATCGTAATTGACAACCGTATTTGCCCGGTGAAGATTGACGCCTTCCGCCAAAACTTCAGTTGATACAAGCAACCTGTATTCATCTTTTGGATTCCTGGCACGGGCATCGAAGTTTTCAATAACCTTCTCACGTACTGCCTCTCCGGAACTGCCTGTGAATAAAAGTGCTGTACCGTTAAACATTTCATTTATATTTTTTTCCAGATATCCGGCAGTCTCTTTTGATTCGGTGAAAACAATAATTTTATTGTCCCTGAGAATCTTGTTACTTTTAAGTTCTTCAATAAACTTAAGCAATTTCGGATCGCGTCTGATGTTTTGCCATAATTGCTTTATCCGTTTCAACACTTCATAATCATTCCTGAGGTCAACAATAAATTCTTCCCTGAATTCATCCGATGAATATTTTTGCGCCTTATCCTGTTCAATAAGTTTCTGGATTGCTTCATCATCGTCGTCTTCAAGAAGTTCAAAAATTTTATTAGAGTACTTTTTTGAAACCCATACATTACCTTTTTCAAACTCTTTAATAAACATTTCATATGAATGCAAAAACCTGTCGACAGACTTACTGAATGCGTAAAAACTGCTTTCAAGCCGCTTTACGAGAAGGATTTTCATGAATCTCCCCATATTCCTCTGTGAGATTTCCATAGGCTGTGTAATACTACCCTTGTAGTAAAGCATGGGAGTATAACGTGCATATCTGAAATGTCTTGTAATAAGTTCTATTGTCTCATCAAATATTTTATTTTCCTCATCGTCAAGTTCATAGAACAATGGCTCCGGTTTTTGAGGTTCAGGAAATTTAATTTTCTGTTTTTTAAGGTCTTCGGAAAAATATTTTGTTATTTCTGTTCTTGTTCGCCTTACCATCAGATATTTAAGTACCTTTTCCCGTATTTCATTTGCATTTTCTTTAACAATACTTATATATTTTTTGTAGTCTGTTTGCCGATCAAGTCCGTTGAGTTTATGTTCAAGCGATTTGAAAAAACCTTCGAGATCGGGCATGTTAGGAATTGTGCTTCTCCTTGCTTTCTGGAACAATTTTATCTGGTTCAGAACGTCCTGTGGAGTATTGTTATATGGGGTAGCCGTTACAAGTATTACCCTTTTGCCCCGGCAAATATTTGCCAGAATCTCGTAGCTCTGTGTTGTTTCCGTCCTGAAACGGTGAGCCTCATCAATAATAATGTTTTTATATCTTTCTGTACCTGATTCAAGTATTTCCTCAAGCTTTCCTATTGATTGGGAATCGAAAGGTACGTTAAACTCTGCCATGACATTAACCCATGAGCCCGGATTCGACCTTTGCAGGAGAGAGGGCGGAGCAATCACTAGAGTTCTGCCGTCAAGTTGTTTTGCCAGCATTGCTGCTATATATGTTTTCCCCAGGCCAACGACATCAGAAATGAAAACACCTCCGTATTCTTCGAGTATCTTTTTTGCATTCAAAACAGCCTGTTCCTGATATTCCAGTTTCTTAAAACCTGATGGCATCTCATAAAGGTAAATCTCTTCAGGCTGGCTTAATTCCTCCCTGAAATATTCGTAAAGAAATTTAAGATACAACTGATAAGGAGTGATATTCTGGTTAAGCCATGTCTTCTCTTCAACAGTGCTTATGTAACTTTCACTTACATCCACTGCATCCTGCCATAATTCTTCAAATTTTTTTCTGGCAAATTCATAATCGGCACGGTTTTTTAATTCTACATTAAATTCCAGATTATCCGATAGCCCTGCCTGCGTAAAATTGCTTGAACCGGTTATTACCCTGCCTGTATCACGGTCGCCCTCGGTAAAAGTCATGATATAAACCTTTGCATGCAGCTTTCTTGTTGGGTATGCACGTATTTCCAGTTTTCCGTTCCTTATCCATTCAACAAATTTCTGTACTCCGCTTTCAACCTCAGGCTTATCGTCAGAATCCTCAAATTCTTTTTCTATGTAACCCTGAAATTCTTTTTTTGCTTCTGCATGAGAAAACTGTACCTCCTTCTGGTAATTATCTTCCTGTTCGTTATTTATCAGAGAAACAGTCTCACCGCTTGTACCGATACCTATAAGAATTCTTATTTTTTCAGTCTTTTCAAGCGATTTATAAATTGAAAAAAAGCCGCTTGTGTAAAAATAACCCACTATACAATCGAAGAACCTTGTGTCTTTAATAAGGATTTGAAACCTTTGTTTCAGGGTCTGATTCTCCTCGTTGGTAATGAATGTTAAATCAGCAGACATTAAACTCATTATTAATTTTATAACTGTACCGAAATTATAAATTTTATGGCAAAAATCTGATTAATAACCTCGCTTCATTTCGAAAAATTTATAAACTCATACTTAATGAGTTTTTCATGATCTATTATTCAAGTCTTGCAATAATAATGAAGGAGAGTGCTGGTTTAAATGCTTCCAAAGACTTGCTTGCATTTTTAAATAGAGGTTTTACCAGAAAGAAAAATTTTTACACAATTAAGTGATATTAAGTAGTTTGCCTATAAATATCTGGAAATTAATAGAATAAAGAAATTTTGATAGCAATATCAGAGCAAGTCATGAAAGAAGATTTAGAAAAACGAGTATGTTCCCCGGCAACCCTCACCGGGAATAAAGTGTGAGTGTGAGTATTGGATTATCCCCTTATCATCGTCAGAATCATTTTGAACCGCTCCGGGGCGAACAGCGTATGCGGCACCGATGCCGGCATGATGATTGATTCCCCTGCACTCAGAGTTTGTTCAATTCCTCCGATCGTTATTCGGGCCTTCCCGTCTATCACCTGCACCAGCGCATCAAACGGTGCAGTGTGCTCACTCAATCCCTCCCCCCTATCAAACGAGAATACAGTTACACTCCCACGCTCCGACTTTATTACCTGACGGCTGACAACACTCTTCTCAGAATAATCAACTATATCCAGAAACCTGAATACCTTCCCGGTTTCAAAATTAACCTGCGATTTTTCCATAAATTCTAATTTGAATGTTTTACAGAATTAAACATCATTCATAAGGATTTTGTTCAGGCAAACTCCTGAAAATAAAAAATATTAAACCGCAAACTCAGTATAAATCATATTCCGTAACCTCTACGAGGTAAAAAACGAATACGATAACCATTTTGCTAAAATACCTGATGCCCTACGGGCAAAATTTTTTTTCACCAATTGGTTTTATCGGAAATACAGGATGAATATAAGGCGGAAGGCGAAAGGCGAAAGGCGAAAGGCGAAAGGCGGAGGGCAGAAGACGGAGGGCAGAAGGCGAAGGGCGGAAGGAAGAAAGCGGATGGCGAAAGGCGGAAGGCGAAAGGCGAAAAACTAATGGCGTAAAAATTAACGAGAACCGAAAATCGAGAACCGAGGGCCAAGGACCGAGGACTGTCTTGTCCTGAAACAGGCTGACAGAAAACAAGTAAAGTAAATTTATATCAGGATTAATTGAAAAATCTGTCAACCTTCGAATCCCTTTTCTGCAATCAAAATCATTATTAAATCATACAAAAGTCTCATTCGGAAAATATAATCTCCGCAAAATCCCTTCTTACACCCTTCCTGTACTTAACAACCGGATAACCGAAAATCACAAATATTCCTCCGGTACTTTTATATTTTATTCCGTATTTCTCCCTTAACCACTTTGCCGCACCATTTTGTATAAACGGATGAATAGCCCCAATCATACATGTTCCCAGTCCGAGCGACTCTCCCGCATACATCGCTGCAGTGGCTGCTATTACAGGGTCGGCCGGGTCGGAATAGGGCGAACCGTAAAAATATATCGCAAGCGGAGCATCGTATGTTACATAATTCTCCCCTTTACTGCAGCCTTCAAGATATATTAAAATCAGCAGGCTGACAAAATCCCTGTAGTACTCATACATTTCTTTCTTCATAAAAGGTCTCATCAACCTTAGAACCCATCCGGTCATGAACCGCTTCATCTTTTCAAGATAAATACAGAAGTCTTTAACAAAACCGTTCAGTTTTTCTGCCGAATCGAAAACAACCAGGCGGACATCCGATGGCGGTATTCCAACCGGTGAATAAGAGGCTGCCTCAATGATTTTATCAATAACCTCCTTTTCTACCGGCCTATCCTGAAATTTCCTGACACTTCTTCGCCGCTTCATCAGATTTAGTAGTTTTTTATAATCAGTTGCATTTTCTTTGTCTGGCAGGTCGAAAAGATCTTCAGAAGAGAATTCCCTGCCTGTAATAAATATTGCATCTTGTGGGCATACAGCCATGCAATGGCCGCACGCAATACACCCGAAAATATATTTGTCACTCACAGCAGCAACACCATCTTTTATAATAAGATCTCCATCGCTGCAGACCGAAACACATAATCCGCAACCGTTACATCGGTCGGTGTAAATATTTATTACCCCCGGTTCTCTGGTTCTTGAAGTCGGTATAGCCATAATCAGAATTTTTTATGAATTTACATCTTTTTAATTAAAACTAATTACACATATAGTCTTCTGGTTATAAAATGTGTCCTGGGTCGATTTACAGTTCATTTAGTTAAGTTAAGCAATGAATTGAATGATTAAGTGAGTCACTAAATTTCTTTACCTAAAAAATGGTTATTCAGTTGTTAACTATAAACATAGTCGTAATTCGTAATAATTCAATTGTAATTCAATCGTAATTCATTGTATTTCAATTGTTTCCTATACGCTTCGCCAGGATATATTTATTAAACTCACTCCTTATTCCTCATTCCTGATTCCACAACTCCAGGATTATACAATGTTTTCACCCCCCCAAGAAGCGGCCTGTGTTTCCACCCAGGGGTTGTCTGATTGTTATCAGCCGGACAGGACTGACCGGAAGATATTCCATATCCCCTACAGGGAATTTAAATGGAAGCTTAATCCCATAGAGCTAAAAGACCTGAACCCCTACGGGGTAGAGGTTATGTGTAAATTT
>JBASIK010000040.1:0-9808 GCA_049654745.1 Bacteroidales bacterium | reverse complement strand
TGCAGGATATTGATATACGTGGTGCAGGAAATCTGCTTGGCAGTGAACAGAGTGGCTTTATTGCGGAAATAGGATTTGAAACATACCAGCGGATATTAAATGAAGCTCTCATAGAATTAAGAGAGAGTGAAGGCCTTACTGACCTGGGCAGAACAGTTGCAGAACCCGGGAAAGAAAAAGCCTTTGTGAAAGAGTGTCAGATAGATACCGATTTTGAAATTATGTTCCCGGAT
This sequence comes from Bacteroidales bacterium, assembly GCA_049654745.1. GTDB lineage: Bacteria > Bacteroidota > Bacteroidia > Bacteroidales > VadinHA17 > LD21. The sequence continues at coordinate 9,575 of JBASIK010000040.1, read as the reverse complement.
GAGTATATATCGAACATTTCGGAAAGACTTAGACTATACAAAGAACTTAATGAGATTACATCGGAGACAGGTCTGGCAGAATTTGAAAAAAAGCTGACCGACAGGTTTGGTCCTTTACCCCGCCCGGCTAAGTCACTTCTCGAACTTGTTAAATTAAAATGGCTTGCATCCAGTTCCGGAATAGAAAAAATAATACTGAAAAACAACCTGTTTGTTGCAAATTTCATTTCCAACCCGGGCTCTTCATTCTATAAAAGTCAACTATTTGCCACAATGATTTCAAGAATAAACAGCTTTCCCCGCAGGATGAAGGTAAAGCAAAAAGATTTAAAACTTACACTTACCGTTTCTGAAGTAAAATCAGTGGAAGAAGCGATGGATGTTCTCAGGAAACTAACTGAATAATAATTCTTTATAAAAAATATAGTGTGCAATTACCATAAATTGTTAATTTTGAGGCAAATTGTTTTGATGAATCTTGTTGTTGACATAGGTAACACTTCAATCAAGTTAGCTATTTACGGACCACAAGGGAAAATTGCCATCCAAAAGTTCGATATTCTCGATGAAGCGGTATTTGATAATTTCTTGAAGGAATATGATACGGAGAAAGTAATTGTTTCGTCGGTAAGAAAGTTTCCGGAAAAATTTTCAGAATATTTCAAAAAGAGAGCAAAATTCTTTCATTTGCTGAGCTCACAGTCAAAACTTCCCTTTCCTGTTGAATATGAGACTCCTGAAACACTTGGAACCGACCGTATTGCAGCCGTTGCGGGTGCTTATAAAGCCTTTCAACACAAAAACTCTTTGATAATAGATGCCGGAAGTGCAATAACCTACGACTTCCTGATTAATGGCAGGTTTATCGGAGGTAATATTTCACCGGGTATCAGTATGAGATTCAGAGCACTCAACACCTTTACAGATGCTCTTCCCCTTGTGACAGAATGGGATTATTTTTCTTTCCCGGGGGTAAATACAACTGATGCTATTGCAGCCGGGGTTATCAGCGGAGTTATTTATGAAATAAATGAGTATATTCGCACGTTTGAAAAGAAATATAAAAACACGGTTATCATTTTAACAGGCGGCGACGGTAAATTTCTCAATAGCAAACTAATAGACAAACCGGTATATATGCCTGATCTGGTTATTGATGGCCTTAATTTTATTCTGGAATACAATGTATAGGAAGGCAGTATATATTTTAATTTCTTTTGTTATAATTTTTTCGAATCTGCATGGACAGAAACTAATCAACTCGCCCTATGCCCGGTTCAATATTGGCATCCTTAATCCTCAGGGGACGTTAAGAAGCCTGGGAATGGGGGGTATTAGCACGGCAATGAGGGATAATAATACTATTTCCTTCAGCAATCCGGCATCTTATACATCATTTGATACAACATCATTTGTTTTTGATATGGGAATGGATCTGAGCCGGCTTAAGCTTTTAAACGGAAATGCCAGTTTCTCTTCAACAGATATGAATTTCAGGCATTTACTGCTCGGTTTCCCTGTAAGCAAAAGAATTGGTATCGCTGCAGGACTTATTCCATTCAGCAATGGTTATTACTACATTGCTGAAAAAATTACTAAAGGGCAGCCAGGGTGGAATGAAACAACAGGAGATTATTCAACTCAACATAAAGGTTCAGGGAGTGTAACATCTCTTTTTGCTGGAGCTGGTGTTAAAATCACTAAAAATATTTCGTTGGGCATCAATATAACAACTCTTTTTGGCAAGCTCACGCGCCTGAACCAGTATGAATTTGCTGAAAGTACAACTTCATTCAATCAAAACAGTGTTGAAAGTTTTAGTATAACTGGATTCAATGCCGATTTTGGTGCTCAATATACAGCAACTATTAAAAAAGATTTCTTCATTAATGCCGGTATTTCTTATACTCCTCAAAAAAACTACAAATCAACTCATGAGTTTTTCAAAGAACGTTATACTATTTACAGATATCCCCCATATTCACCTGATACTCTGGCAAATTATGGTTCAACCACAACTGATTCCACAAGGCTTCCTGATGTTCTGAAGCTTGGGGTTTCATTCGGAAAGAAAGACAAAATATCCTTTGGCATCGACTATGTTATATCAGGATGGAATAATGCAAGAATACATGGTGGTGATGCTCCCATGGCAAATACCCGTACCCTGATGGCTGGTCTGGAATATATCCCTGACAAATATTCAAATACAAATTTCCTGAAGAGAATTGAATACAGACTGGGTGGACGCATATCGGACAACTATCTTGTGCTGAATGGAGTACAGCTAAGAGAATACAGTGCCACTGCAGGCTTTGCAATAAGACTGAAAAATTCTTATTCAAAAGCCACTTTCTATTTTGATTACACAAGAAGGCAGGGGGATCTTTCAAAAGGTCTTCACAATGAAGATATATTTTCTGTCGGTGCAAGTCTGAATCTGTACGACTTCTGGTTCATTAAACGCAAATACGAATAAATGTCTGTTTTTAAACTCAGACTAGAATTAAGTAATTTTCTTACTTTAACATTCAGGAAGAATTTTTTTATAATCCCGGTATTCCTGTTTTTTCTTTATTCATGCGAAAGAAAGATTGAGACAATTCCAAAATCAGATATTGAATCATTACCATCATTGATTGAGAAGGATTTTGAAACAATTTATACCGATTCGGCTAAATTACAGCTAGTTATGAGGTCATCTCTCATGGAGAGGTATACCGACCGTAAGCCTCAGTACACCGAGTTCAGAAAGGGTATCACAGTTATATTCTACGACGGAAACCCCACTCCTATCGCCTCTATCTCAAGCAGATATGCCAGATATATAGAAGATAAGAAATTATGGGAGCTAAAGGACAGCGTAACTGCAGTTAACGAAAAGAATGAAACTCTTGAAACAGAACTTCTGTATTGGGATCAGGAAAAAGATATTGTTTACACTGACCGGTTTGTGAGGATAAAGAGTGAGGAGCAGATTGTTATGGGTACGGGGTTTGAAGCAAATTCACGTTTCACCAGATGGAAAATAAGGAATGTAAGTGCAACCATTTATCTGAAAGATGAAGAGTAAATACCTTTCACTCGTACTGGAAATTATCTGGATTATTGCAGGTGTTCTAACATTTGTTTCCGGGATAAACCAGATGCTGTCAGATAACTGGAAAAGAGCATTGTTGTTTTTTGCAATGTCGGTTGTTTCTTTTGCCTTTGCCCGTTTCAGACATTCTCAGAGAAAAAAGCTGTAATTTTGCAGTATGGACTATAATTATATTATACTCCTGTTAGCTGTAGTTTTATCAGCCTATTTCTCGGGCATGGAGATTGCCTTTATAACTTCCAATAAGTTAAGGATTGAAATCGACAGAAAGCAGGGTCTGTTTGGTGCGGGCATTACAAAGATTTTTATTGATAATCCCGGACAGTTCATTGCAACCATGCTTATTGGGAATAATATTTGCCTCGTAGTTTATGGTATTATCATATCGAAGCTGCTTGAACCAGTAATAAGTACAATATCTGGTTCAGATGCTATAACCCTCATAATCAATACCCTTATTTCGACTGCTATTATTCTGCTTGTGGCTGAATTTCTTCCCAAAGCTATATTTCGCATCAGCCCGAACTTCTTTCTCAAAACACTCAGTGTTCCAACATTTATCTTCTATCTTCTTTTCTATCCTGTTTCAAAATTTACTCTTTTCCTTTCGAACGCAATTCTCAGTATAATTCCTGGCGGAAAAATGAAGAAAAAAGATAATGAAGAAGAGCTCGTATTCAGTAAAGCAGATCTTGATCATTTTGTTAATGTAATATCGCATGGTGAAATAAAGGATGAATCGGACAGGGAGAATATAAAGATTTTCCAGAAAGCGCTCGATTTTTCTAATATAAGGGTGCGTGAATGCATGATACCACGAACTGATATTGAGGCAATTGAGATAGGCACAAACATTGATGAGTTGCGGGAAAGGTTTATTGCCACAAGATATTCGAGAATTCTTGTTTATACAGATACAATTGACCAGATTGCCGGGTATGTTGAACTGAAGGACATATTTAAAAATCCTCCGGATATAAGTTCTATTCTAAGAAAGATAGTAATTGTTCCGGAGACCATGCCTGCAAACAGGTTGCTAAAGCTTTTTATTGACGAAAAGGTAAATATTGCCGTGGTAGTTGATGAGTTTGGTGGTACGTCAGGGTTGGTTACGATAGAAGATATTGTTGAAGAGATAGTAGGTGACATTGAAGATGAGCATGATGTATCTGAGCTTGTGGAAAAGCAAGTGAGTGGAAATGAATTTGTCTTTTCAGGCAGGCTTGAAATTGATTATATCAGGGAAAAATATAATCTGAATCTTCCGGAAGAAGACGATTATGAAACACTCGCAGGGATGGTTCTCTATTACCATGGTAGCATCCCGAAAAACAACGACATTGTGAAGATTAATAACATGGTAATAAAAGTACTCAGGGCAACTGCCACGCGAATTGATTTGCTAAATCTGAAAGTGGAACAGGATTAGTGAGTGTCTTACCTTAGAAAAAATGAAAAAACCCCGTCTACGCGGGGTTTTTTCTATTTTAAAATTATTATCTCGGGCCTTTATAAATCCAGAGTTCATCGAAGTAAGTACGGATATGAGGTGGTGTTGGAACCAAACTTGGCTGTATCATCCAGTATTTTATCTGAATGTTATGTGTAGCTGGATCCCATTTATTAACCCCTGATGGGTCGAGAACCGGCATTCTGGTATTAGTTGGCGGGTTACCCCATGGATTTTTCAGGTCAATAATTGTTCCATCACCTGACGGATCAAAGAATACTTCAAGTCCAAAGGAACCATAGCCACTGATATTTGTGCCACTCATAATCGGGTGCATATAATCGCCCCATATCTCACTGTCGAAACAGAGGCATGAATGTGCACCTGATGTTTCCAGCTTATATGTAAACGGATAATAGCCAGTGAGTGATGCATTCAGAACATCAAGCATCGGGGTGACTTCTGTCACCTGATATACCCCGTCGTATTTATTCTTAACCAGTACCTGAACCATTACTTCAGTACCAGCAGCTTCACTGAGTTTTCCTGTACCGGAAATAGACACGATTTTATATGCCAGAGCATACGGCTGTGCAAAATCGAATTTTGTTGCATCCGGTATTTTAATGATAGGACCTTTGGCAAACTCACCATTTCCAAATACTATTGAAATAGTCCCATCTGCAGCAGGTGCTGGTTCAGTAGTTCCCAGAGAACTGGGAAGAGGTATAAATTCCGTTTCATTCTCTTCATTATATGCATCTATAATACTTTCGTCATATTTCAATACTACAGTAGTAGCAGAATTTAGAGCTGCTTCACTGTGAACATCTCTTCTGACTTCAAAGAGCACTGCCTGTTGCGGTGTTGCAACTGCATCCAGAGCAACAAGAGTAAATCCTTCCGGATAAAGCTTTATAAGTGTCTGACCGGCATCGCCCATGGTTTGTGTTTTGGGCAAACATGAAACCATAAGGGCAGCAACTGCCAGCACACCTGCAGCTAATTTTATTTTATCATAAAGTGTTTTCATATTGTAATTTTTTAAAGTTTCCGATAATTACTTATCCCACCATATTCTTGATTCCATCTTATCGCCGCCAGTAAGTCTGCTAATTGCTTCCTGGAGGGCTGGACCAGTCAGAGCATAGTTGGTCTGATGATATCTGTACCTTCTCGGAATGGTAGGAGGATCGTTAACAGCGTCTTCAGCAGGAGTAAGTGCCGGAACATTGGTTCTTCTCCAGTGTGACCATCCCTGAAGTCCGTCGGGATAATAAGCAATATATTGCTGCATATGGATATTCTGGAGGTTTGCACCATTACCGAACGGATTAGCCAGTGCAACTGTGCTGTGGTTCAGGTAACCTGCTGTTGGGGGGTTAAGACCCCATTTTGTAAATGATGCGGTAATACCTGCTTCGTACAGAGTTTTGGTGTTGGCTGTTTCTGTAGTCCAACCTCTGTCGGCAGCTTCGGCTCTAGCAAGCAGTACATGTGAAGCATCTACTATATAAATAGTGCTGGTAGGCTGACGGTAATCAAGTTGCAGAATATAGCACCAGTCAGGGTTAGCTGCGGTCCAGGTTTCAGTTTTATTACGTGTCCATCCGTAAGGAACTCCTTTTGTTGAAGGAGCGCCTGTGACGGTAGCTCCATATACTGCCTGACGTGGATCACCTCCACCAACTGTCGTCATTATACTAGTCATAGTATTGCTTTCGCCATAGTCTTTACGTCCGTCATACAGGTTGTACACAGGATGTTTAAAGTTGCCGCCTGGATAGGTAAGTGCGAAATTATCGGCATTGGTTTCTATATGCCCGGCAGGATCATTAAGAGCAGCTTTGAACTCAGTTGCGGCATAGTCATTTGCACCTGGATAAACTTTAGACAGTCTTAAAGCCATCAACATTCTTAAGGAGTTTGCCAGTTTTTTCCATTTGGCTATATCACCATTATAAGCGATATCTCCTTTTATTGGTCCGCCACTTGTTGTAAACTGTGCAACAGCTTCCTTAAGTTCGTTTATAAGACTTTTATAAATAGTCTCCTGAGTATCAAATGCTACTATAGGATTACCCTTAAGTGCTTCGCTGTAAGGTACATCTCCCCACCTGTCGGTTATTGTCCAGAAAATATAAGCCTTTAGAATTCTTGCTATGGCAATCTGGTTTTCATTGGCACCATTAAGTGCAGCCTCATCTTTTGTCGTTTCGTCGGTATTTGTTATAATAATATTCTCCAGATCATAAAGAATTCCTGCATAGGCTCCTGAAGGATCGCTTGAATTGTCAGCATAAAGAGATGCATCGGTGTACTGTGTTTCTGAGAAGTACTGACAGTATAGACCTCCTCGTACAATGAATGCATAACCTCCAATCTGTGATAGTACATTTGTTAAAAGCGCTGCGGTATTTGGTTTGGTTGTCGCAGCCGGATTAACGTTGGTATCTCCGAAATCCTCGAGCTTTGAACAACCGGCAACAATTACTACCGTCAGTGCCAGACTTATGATTTTATATATTACCTTTTTCATCTTCTTAAAATTTATTGTTTACAAAACGGTACCTAGAAAGTAATTCTGATGTTTGTTCCGATTGAACGTATACCCGGGAACTGTCCTGATTCCCCGCCGGCCCTTGCAACCTCTGAAGGATCAAAATCTTTTGTACTTGAGTAGATCAGCCAGAAGTTCTGTGCAACAAGTGAAACAGTTGCGCTCTGTATGTACCTGCTTAATCCTATTTTGTTCAGAGGTATGTTATACCCTACGCTGAACTCGCGGAATTTAAAGTATGTAAGATCATATATGAATGAATCAAATATGTCGTTATTCCAAAGGTTATGGAAATATTCCTGGGCATCAACGTAGTAAGTAACAGGTTCGCCGGTATCTACATCAACGCCGTCAACACGTACACCACCTCCATCAGCGACCGGGTCACGTATCGGAATGCCCTTGTCATTAACTCCTGAGGTTCTTGCCATCAGGCCAGAGAAGCAACCCCACATATCAGATAGTGAGAAGAATTTTCCGCCAACCTGATAATCGAAGTTTGCCGTAACGGAAATGTCCTTTAGAATCTTGAAGGAGTTCTGGATACCGCCAGTATATTTAGGCAATACGTTTCCGTAATATTTCTCAGCATCCTTAACATAGCTCCCACTCTTAGTAAGATATGGCCTTCCCTGTTCGTCAACTTTCATACCGCTTCCGAAGATTTCACCCCATGGGTTATTGATTGCATGAACCATGTAAGGAGTATCCCATCCCTGGTTCTGAACTGTGATTCTGTCAATTCCTTCTGCAATCTTTGTAATTTCCTGCTTTATCAGGTAAGCCCATGTGGTATTGAGTTCCCATGAGAATTTTGGCAAGTCAATCGGTTTGAAATTAAGGGCAACATCAATACCTTTTTTAATCATTTCACCCGTATTAATCAGTTTTGATGTAAATCCGCTGAAACTTGATATTGTTACTGATACAGGAATGTCCCTTTCAGAACCATCCCAGTATGTTGCAGTCAGACCGATTCTGCTCTTCAGGAATCTGAGTTCAAGACCCAGTTCTTTCTGTGTATTTACTGCACCGTGAATATTGGGGTCAACAAGCCTGTCGGGTGTTCCCATCAAGAAGTTGCCGGTCCACTGATACTGACCTACGCCATATTCGAACCCTGGATATTGATATACTCCAATTGACCTGGGAATTTCACCCCACGATGCACGGATTTTACCAAAGTTAAGGAAGGGTATTTGCAGGAGATCACTGAAAACAAACGAACCTCCGAATGATTTTGAAAGAATTGAGTTATTGTTTGGAGGTAATGTTGAATACCAGTCGTTGCGTAGAGTGAACTCTCCGAACAGGAAATCTCTGAATCCCACATCACCTCTTATGAATGCTGCACGATACTTGTAATTCTCTCGGTCATTTACAATATTCGGCTGGCTTTTTGAATTAGCTATGGTATAGAGGTTTGGTACATTCAGACCATCAACCGTATTAGCTCTGTTCGATTTCAGGACTGAATTGAAAAAGTCAGTACCGGCGTTTGCGTTAACATTGAAATCTCCAAACTTCCTGCTGAACGACAGAAGTGTCTCATAGTTTTCACGGTTCGAATATGATGTTTCTGTGCGATAATAACCTTTATACCTCGGTTCGTTTCCGGTTGTCTGCGTTCCGCTGTAGTCAAGGTCGGAGCTGTACTTTTCCTCGTACCATCTGTTGTTCTGCTGCCTTCTGTAAGTAACTTTGAAGTTTAGTCCTTCCATAATCTTATAACTCAGGGAAACATCTCCGAAGAGTCTGTCTCTTCTTTCCTGGTTGGTTACGAGATCAAAGTATTTATAGAAGTTATACCAGTAGTTTGCAGCATAAAAGAGTCTCGGGTTGGCTGGGTCGTACACTGTTGGGTCGTTATGGTTCCAGCTTGCCCAGATACCATCAGGGGTTCTGACATCCTTGAGTTCTTTCATTATTTTCATGTCGAGATCTCTGTGGAACCACTGGTTAAATGATCCTGTTGTCTGGTTTGAATATCCGTCGTCGAACTCACCGTTTGTGAATGTTGTGAAGAAATTCACATTTGCTGCAAAGGTCAATTTTTTGGTAATGTCGTATGAGGTCTTAACCGAGAAATTTGTTCTGTTCAGATAGGTCGTCGGGATAAGACCGTCGACATACAGGTTACCCAGTGTGGCGCGGATATTGAATCCTTCTGATACTTTTGAAAATGCAACACTGTTATTGTATGTAAAACCAGTTTCATAAAAGTCCCTTGCATTATTCGGCTGAGGTAACAGTTTTGCGGTTTTGTATGAATATTTATGTCCACCGTACCATGCATACCATGGTATATATTCCTGTCCTACCATTCTTGGTCCCCAGCTGGCATCGTCGGAATAGTTATGATAATATTTTCCGTCGAGTGCTTTCTATTCTTCAGGATGGCCGGGTTTCCATTCATATTTCTGGAGGTCGTAGTATGCACCACCTGCATAGTCATTCTGGTAGTT
>JBASIK010000039.1:0-37499 GCA_049654745.1 Bacteroidales bacterium | reverse complement strand
TTTTATTATACTTACCTAATATACATATTTTTAGACAGCCCCCTATATACCGTTGAATAAATATTATTTTATTTCTATCTCTTTAGAATTTAAAAAGATGCACTTAACCTAACATAGATATTTCTTCCGGGTTCCACGCTAATGCTTCCCCTGTTTGTTGCAAGGTGGTTTGTATAGCTGCGGTCGGTTAAGTTGTCAATTCCTGTAAATACACGGAATCTTATTTTCCACAGTCTGATATTTTCCGAGCTGAATGAGATATCATATCTGACGTATCCGCCGGTTTCTTTTTCGCCTTCTGCAATTTTATCCTGGCGGGCTGCACCTGTAGCAACTAATTCAGCCGAACCGATGCCTTCAAAGGTATAACGTAAACCCAGACGGCCATTTAATGGAGGAATTTGGGGCAAATTGGCATCAGTTTCAATATCTTTACCTCTTACATATGCTCCTGAGGCAAACAGAACGAAATTTGAATGAAAATTGTACTGCAACCCAAAATCGAAGCCATAAAGTAATGCTTTGCTGACGTTTGCATTAACAAGAGCGGGAAGGGTATCGGTTGTGCCTTCTGCAGGGCCGGTATTTATTGTATAAATGAATTGCCCGGGTGTTTCTACAATCATATTTGAAATATGGTTCATGAAAACATCTGCCTGAAAGTTGAATTCTGGTTTCCATACTCTTATACCTAGGTCTGAAGAAAATCCCCGCTCGGGTAACAGTTCAGGATCTCCGAGCCTGACGTAATTCCCAAGGTCGATATATTTGAACCGTTCTTCAAGAGAAGGGGCTCTGAAAGCCCTTGCCACACTCACTGAAAGATCTGCGTTGTTAATAATTCTGTAGAGTATCCCGGCATTTGCACTCCATGAAATACTACCAGTTTTACCTTCTTCGAAAGTTATTCTCTGGTTTGGAGGGGTATCATTACGGACTCCATTGATAATCAAATAGTCCACGTCAAAGCCCTTCTTATTTTTTACCATAATTCCATCGAAACGTCCTCCCACAATGATTCTCAGTCTGTCGTTATATTTATGTTCATCCTGAAGGTAAATGCCTGCGCTTCCGAAGGTTGAGACAGGTATTGGTGTTTCGCCACGTACTATATTGTTGGTTTTAATAACTGTACCGCCTGCATCGAGTACCTCTGTTTTTATATATTTTGTGCGTTCGGTTGTAACCTTACGTGCCCATGCGTCAATTCCGGCAATGAGATTATTTTTTTCGCCAAATTTCCAAGTACCCTGAAGCTGAGCTCCGTTTATAAGATGGTTTCCAATTGGTACAACAAGTTCCGGTATGGTCCTTTGCGAACTACCCGAAGGAAGGGGTGTTACTGTGACAGTGTTAGGGATCATTTCAACATCGCGCTGGATGTATTGCATAAAATAATTAATCTTAAGCTGAGTAAAAGTGCTGGTGATATCTTTTATCTCATAGTCAGCTGAAACCATTTGCCTGCTGATATCGGTATATTTTGCTTCTGCCGGACCAGGGAAAGCTTCACCTCCCGGAATACCAACATCAGTTGCATGGTAGTTCTGAAACTGGACCCTGAGGGTATGGTTGCGGAATGTCTTAAAACCGACTTTTGCAGACAGATTATTAAATGCGAACTGGCTATTTGGCAGAATACCTTCAGGAGTGCGTATATCATCAGCATTACCGTTTGTCCCGCTCAACCGCAGGTACCATTTCGAAGAACCGGTATTCACTTCACCATGGGTGGTAAAGAAATTGTTTGCAGAGTTATAACCTGAAGTGATATTACCCGAAAAATAAGGTTTGTTGCCAAAATAGCCATCTTTTGTAATAATGTTTACTATTCCTCCCATGGCACCTGTGCCATAGAGCGACGACTGGGCACCTTTGATTACCTCAACACGTTCAATGTCGTTTATATCTATCATGCTTAGTGATGCTGTCAGGTCGGTGGCTGTTTCGATCCTGTTACCGTCGACAAGTGTTACAAGGCGGTTTTCGTTCATTCCGCGGATTACTGCTTTTGTCGACCAGATGCCATCACTCCCCATTGAGATGCCTGGTTCGGATGCAAGGACATTGGAAAGTGTAAGTGATGAAAACTTCCGGAAATTATACGAGCCAACAACAGCCAGAGGTGCCGGTAATTCTTTTACTGCATGGTTAACCCTGAAACTGGACACCACGATTTCACTTAAGGGAATTACTTTTTCACCTGTAACGGAGCTTAGAGTATCCCGCACCTGTTCAGTCTTTTTGTTTGCCTGACTATAAAGAGTGAGGGAAGAAATCAATAAACCAATTGTTGTAAAAGTATGGATTTTGTTCATATCACTTGTTTTTAAGGAGTACCGATTTTACCTGGATACCCTTCAGCCGGCCCAGATGGCCAGTAAGGGAACTGATCCGGTCGGTAGTTCCTTCAAGAACAAGAGAAATGATACTTTGGCCTGTACTCCGGTTAAGTCCTTGCCGTCCTATTATAATGTCGGAATGGTTTGAAAGGATTTCATTAAGGCGCTGAACGCTTTCGCGGTTTTCTACCAGAATTATTGCTGTTCCTATTCTCTTTTCCATCAGAATTACCTCCGGATCAGATTTTTGTTTTGTTTGAACCTGTAGCTCCTTGAGCAGAATAAATCCCGCTTCGCGGATTAGTAACAGGTGTTAACTTTTGCGCTGCAAATATAGAATTATTTTTTATTTGCTAAACCTTTTTCAGATTTATTATAAAAATAAATTTTGGCTGTTTAACAGGCATGGACTGATTGTAAAAGTAACTTTTGAAGTTGAATTAAGTATCAAAAAATAAATAGCTTTGCTCTCGGAATTTTACATAGTATGATAAAAAAATATCTTTCTGCAATACTGTTGTTTTCTTTAATTCTTTTTCTTCAGTGCGAGTGCAGGAATAATGTAACCCGCAAAGATTCATCAGGGGTTTATACTATTGCCACTCTTAAAGGTCCATCGTCGATGGGGATGATAAAGTTGATTGACAGTCTTAATTCCGGCGGACCTCACAGTATGAATGCAATTATTCTGGATGAACCGTTGCAGGTGAGGAAAATGATGATTGACAGAACAGCAGATTTTGCAATCCTGCCAACAACAATGGCTGCAATTACTTATAACAAGGGTTTTGGTTATAGATTGATTGCCATACCTGTGTGGGGCACGTTGTATCTGGTGGGAAGCAACGGTGCCGTCAAAACATGGAATGACCTTCGTGGTAGAAGAGTTCATGTCATGGCCCGGGGTATGACTCCCGATGAACTTTTCAGATATCTTCTCAGAAAGAATGGCATTGATCCTGAAAAAGATATTACGCTCGACTACAGCTTTCCAACTCACATTGACCTTGCTAATGCTGTTGGTGCGGGCAGGGCTGAGCTGGCAGTACTTTCCGAGCCACTTGCCAGCATGGTAATGAAAAACAACAAAACCATCAGAAGGATTTTTTCATTCAATGAGGAGTGGGCTAAATTTGAAGGAATACCAATAGCTGAAACAGCCTTCATGGCAAAAGAAGAAATGCTCAGGAACAACAGAGATATTATTGAAAAGCTTTTGTCATCGTATGAGGCTTCAACAAACTGGGTGAACCTTTATCCCGACAGTGCAGCAACTTTGATTGTCAAATATGGCATTCTGCCCGATTACGAGTCGGCATTCAATGCGATTCCGCTTTCAAATCTTAAATTTGCAAGGGCAAAAGATGTAAAAAAAGAAGTTAACGAATATCTTAGTGTGTTTTACCGGATGAATCCGGATATAGTTGGAGGTAAAGTACCGGATGAAAATTTCATTTACCAGTAGACAATATGTGAGTCTTGTTTCGGTAATCATTATTCTGGTTATCTGGAAGTTCTTTTCACTTTATTTCAATTCAGAATTTGTCCTTCCTTCACCGGAAAAAACGCTGTTAACCACTTTAAAGCTCTTTACTGACGACAGGTTTTTGGTGACAGTAGGCACAACCATTCTTCGCAGTCTTACGGGATTCATTGTTTCTTTCTTTCTGGGTTTGCTGGCTGGTATAGCTGCCGGTGTCAATCCTTACTTTGATGCATTTCTCAGGCCCGTACTGGTTACCATCAGGTCGGTACCGATTATTGCAATTATCCTTCTTGCCCTTATTTGGCTGACACCTGGAACAGTTCCGGTATTTATAGCAATGCTTACCATGTTTCCGTTTATCTGTACAAACGTTTCTGATGGTATCAGAAGCGTTGATCGGGACCTGGTGCAGATGGCAAAGTTTTATAGAGTTGAGAACGCCAGAATTGTGAAGGAACTTTACATACCTGCAATAATGCCGTTTATTATCAGCGGAGCCTCGAGCGCTATGGGAATAGGCTGGAGGGCAATAATAACTGGCGAGGTGCTTAGTCATCCCAGATATGGCATCGGTACGCTTATGCAAAATGCACAGACTTTTCTTAATGTTGATGTTGTGATTGCGTGGACTATTATTGCAGTTATTATAAGCTATGGCTTTGAAAAACTCATTCGATGGAGTGAGAGAAAACTTATTGTCTGGAGGGCATAAGCATGAGTCTGGGGATAAAGGGTTTATATAAAAGATATGGTGAAGTTGAAGTCTTCAGGGATTTCAACATCATTTTTCCAGAGGGTATGATTACGTGTATCCTTGGTCCTTCGGGGTGTGGTAAGACTACATTACTGAATATTCTTGGTGATATTATATCTCCCGACAGCGGAACCCTTGAAGGTTTTGAAGGGAAGGTTGTTTCATATATTTTCCAGGAGCCTCGTCTGCTTCCATGGAAGAGTGTAAGGGGGAACATCGAATTTGTTCTTGACAGAAATATGTTACCGGAGGAGCGGCAAAAGATAACCGACAGGTTTATCAGGCTGGTTGAGCTTGAGGAGTTTGCAGATTATTTTCCGGTTAAGCTGAGTGGGGGTATGCGGCAGAGGGTAGCGATAGCAAGGGCTTTTGCCTATCCTTCTGATATAATTTTGATGGACGAGCCACTTAAAGGGCTGGATATCAAACTTAAGTTGTATCTGATTCAAACCTTTTCCAGGGTATGGAAGGAAGAGAGGAGGACTGTTATCTTTGTAACGCATGATGTTGATGAGGCTTTGCTAATGGGCAATGAAATAGTTGTTTTCAGCAGGGCGCCTGTTGAGATTGTTACCCAAAAGCAAATAGGAGTACCTATTGAAGAGCGCTCACTGAATTCTGATTACCTGAAAAACCTGGAGAAAGAGTTACTCATGGCACTTGGAGGCTGAGGGCTGGAGAAAAAGTACACACATTCCATTTATTGGATTATTAATTAAAATATTTATTTTTGCAGCCTACTGAAAAAGCCGGTAATAGATTGAAAAATTAGCAACCGGTCAGTAACGGCCCATTCGTCTAGTGGTTAGGACGGCAGATTCTCAGTCTGTAAACGACGGTTCGATTCCGTCATGGGCTACAAGAAATCAGTGCTTTTCTTTCTCAGTCAAATATTCAATTGCGAACTTCAGAGTTGTATCAAGTTTTTCCCAGATAGGGTAGAAACCTTTGTTATCGAGAATATTGCGGGCAATGTAGGCTTTAACCTGTATCTCAATTATTTTTCCTGATATTTTAATTCCTTCGGGGTCTCTTTTCACACCATTCTCTGCAGCAAATTGCACAAATTTATTAAGAAGTTGCTGCTGGTCAAGATAGTTTTCAAGTTCTTTAACTGAGGTAAACTTCTGAAGAGTCTCCCTGTTGTTTTCGGTATATCTGAGTGCAAAACGGGTTATGATGAAATTATCTCTTACTTTGATGAAATAATCTGATATGCCGGTAGTATCGATAGGGATGAATATATCTGGAATAATACCTCCACCTCCGTATACTGTTTTTCCTCCCGCGGTTTTGTATATTGGAAGATTTTTGAACAATGAAGTATCTTCGAGCGCATTTCTGAAAGATTCACCTCCCCTTTCGAACCTTTTTGCCAGTTCTTCGTAGTATTTATCATTGCCCTGGTTATATGGTCTCTGAATAGATCTTCCAGTAGGTGTGTAGTATCTTGCAACTGTAAGCCGCAGGCCTGAGCCGTCAGAAAAAGTTATAGGTTCCTGCACCAGTCCCTTGCCGAAAGAGCGGCGTCCGATAATAGTTCCTCTGTCGTTATCCTGTATTGCACCGGCGAGTATTTCACTGGCAGAGGCAGTATATTCATCTATCAGTACAACCAGTTCCCCTTCTTCGAAGAGTCCATTACCGGTAGCTCTGGCTTCGCTTCTAGGGAATGCTCGCCCCTGTGTATAAACTATCAGCTGTCCCTTTTTAAGAAACTGGTTAGCTATCTTTATTGCCGGGTCCATTACACCTCCGGCATTACCCCTGAGGTCCAGAATCAGACTTCTTAAGCCCTGATTTTTAAGATCTTTAAGGGCCCCGGTAAATTCATTGTGTGTATTTACAGCAAAGTTGTTGATTTTGATGTAGCCTGTGCTATTATTTATCATGTAGGCTACATCAACAGTATGCAATGGAATTTTGTCGCGTGTGATTTCAAATGGAATCAGTCCGGCGGAGCCTTTGCGTAAAACTTTGACTTTTACCACTGTACCCCTTGGACCCCTGAGCATTCCCATAGCTCCATCTTCTGTTATTCCAACGCCTGCTACAAGAGAATCATTCACATATATTATTTTGTCACCTGCCATCAGTCCAGCTTTTTCAGACGGTCCACCAGGAATGGTACTTATTACAAGAATAGTGTCGGTGAGCAGGTTGAATGTAATGCCTATGCCTTCAAAGTTGCCTCGAAGCGGTTCATTTGCACGCTTCATATCTTTTGCAGGGATGTAAATTGAATGAGGATCAAGATTCTTGAGTACAGTACTGATAGCAGATTCCTCCAGCTCCGGAATATTTACCGTATCGACATAGCTTGAATTGATTATGTTGAGCAATGTTGGAATTTTGTCATACTTCGGACGGATGCTGGTGGAGAGAATTCCGCTTTTATTCCCAGGAAGGAGCAACCCGGCAATAATTCCCAGTGAAACAGAAGCAGCAACTATAATGGGAAGATATATGCTGCGTCTTGGATTATTGTATTTCATAAATATCTTTTTCCAGATCAACGTAAACTATTTCTATACCTGCTCTTTTAAGCAGGTGGAGTCCATCGGTATTATGATATATGTCGCAGTAAACGACTCTTTTTATCCCCGACTGAATAATAAGCTTTGAGCACTCCATGCAGGGTGAGCTGGTTACATAAAGGGTTGCATTTTCGCTCGAATTATTTGATTTTGCAACCTTCGTTATTGCATTTGCTTCGGCATGGAGAACATATGGTTTTGTCAGACCGTTTTCATCTTCACACACATTTTCAAAACCAGCCGGTGTGCCATTATAGCCGTCGGAAATGATCATTTTGTCTTTAACAATCAGCGCCCCTACCTGGCGTCTTTTGCAGTAAGAGTTTTTTGCCCAGATAAGAGCCATTTCGAGATAACGTTTGTCGAAAACTGGCTGCTTGTCGCCATAGGGTTTGAGAATATCTGGCTTTTTCATCCGGAAAAACAGGTTTTCAAAAACGTACAAAATTAAGAATTTTTCTACAGGTTAGGATTTTATGATAAATGATTACCGGATATGCATATAAACTGTTATAAGGCAGGGTGTTAATTTTTTTGGCTGGCATTTGATAATATTTTGAAATTTTAAATGTTTATTTTTCATGTTAACAGTATATTTGCATTTCCTCAAGCCGTTAAAGATGGTATGAATTTTGAGGGAAAAATGAGTTAAAAATAATTTTCTATATGAAAAAATTTTTTGTTTTAACGTTATTATCAGCCGTTTATATTTCCATCAATGCCCAGGGTACTTTTAAGGATCCTCGCGATGGGAATATTTACAAAACTGTTACCATACAGGGAATGGTGTGGATGGCTGAAAACCTGAGGTATAAAGCTCCAGGAGGGGCTTATTATTTTGATAATAACCCTAATACGATACAGCAATACGGAATGCTTTATGACTGGAAAACAGCTATGAAGGCCTGCCCTGATGGCTGGAGGCTTCCAACGGGTGATGAATTCAGAGCACTTATTACAAATAATGAAGTTAAGGAGGCAATGAAAGCACGTCCTAATGAATCAAATGCTTACAGCATTCAGCTTGCAGGCATGCAGGATCATGAAGGTAACCTTACGGAAATTGACGAAAGCGGATATTATTGGACATCAACTGAATATGACGAGAACAATGCTGAATATTTCAGTTATTTAACAGTGTTCAACACTCCTGTAGCCGATATATCCAGAAAGGAAGATATCGAAGATGTGCATGGTACTGAAAAGACAAACAAGTACTCAGTGCGCTGCGTGAAAATTCAAAAATAATCAGTATAAATAGTGCATTTAAATCAGGATTCATATATTTATGGATCCTGATTTTTTTATGAAAAGTTTGGGAGATAAAATAATTGATTTTTACCGAAGGCTTGAATTTAAAGTAAATCTGCCCCGAGGTATTTCTGTAATGAATCCTTACAGGGATAATACTTCAGTAATGAGGGTTGTGGAGGAGTTTTACAGAAAGTTTTACAGTGACAATAATCCACGATTTATTATACTTGGCATTAACCCGGGCAGGTTTGGAGCCGGAGTGACCGGAATAATGTTTACTGACACAATACGGCTTCGGGAGAAGTGTGGAATTGTGATGGAAGGGTTTGAAACAAGAGAACTATCATCGGATTTTATGTATGAAGTGATAGAGAGATTTGGAGGGGTCAGAAAATTTTTTTCCATTTTTTATGTAAGTGCAATATGTCCTCTTGGATTTACAATTTCAGGTAAAGAGAGAAAGGTAGTTAATTTTAACTATTACGACAGCAATGAGTTGCTTAATTTACTCTACGATTTTATGGAAGAGAAGATATCAGAACAGTTATCATTCGGTATAAAGAGGGAAGTCTGTTTTTGTTTGGGAACAGGTAAAATTTTCAGATTTTTATCGGAGTTGAACGAAAAATATAGTTTTTTTGATAGTATTATTCCGCTCGAGCATCCGAGGTTTATTATGCAGTACAGGAGAAAGAAAAAAGACCTGTTCATCGGAAAGTACCTGGAAGCATTTTCACTTGCCGGGAAATATCTTTAAGGCTATTATTTAGAAACTGGTGAATATTTTTTGTTTTTATAATTCGTATATTTACGAAATACGATATAAAAATATTTAATATTGTATTACAGACATTTATGGCTTCATCGAGAAAAGAGGGATTCAGCATTGATGAGAAAATGCTTGCGGATTTTGCAAAAGCACTCTCTCATCCAGCCAGAGTAGCAATTCTTAAACACCTTGCATCACTTGAAACGTGTTGTTTCAATGAGATTTCAAGAGAAATTCCTCTTGCTGATTCAACTGTATCACAGCACCTTGATGAACTTAAGAAAGCAGGATTGATACAGGGCAAAATAGAACCACCAAGGATAAAATATTGCATTAACTGGAATAACTGGCAGATTCTCAGAAAGATGTTAAGAGAATTTGCGGAATTAAGAATTGTAAAATATGAATAAAGGTTTTTTTTCGCACGGTGTGTTCAATTTTACTCCCGGTGAGAGTTATAAACTCTGTTCCGAAGGGGCTGTAATTGTTGATGTCAGGGAGGAATACATGACGAATTTCAAGATGTTTAATGTTGATAACCTGATATATCTGCCATTTAGCAGGTTAAAAGATTTTTACCGTGAATTGCCTTCTGACAGGATGTTGATATTTGCCGACTCGTCGGGTTTGAAAAGTCGTGAATGTGTGATTTTTATGACAGAGCAGGGATATAAGAATGTTGCCAACATGGCAGGGGGTATGATTGAATGGGAGAGGGATGGATTGCCTGTTAAGATTGATAAGAATTTCAGGCTTTCGGGTTCATGTATGTGTCAGATAAAAGCAAGGGAAAAAGGTAAATAGCAAAATAAATCTTAAAAACTATGAACCGACACCGGATTGTTTCTTTTTTGCCATATTTAGCAGTTCTTCTACTGGCATTTTTTACTACGGGTTTAATATTCAGCAAAGCTCAAAACACAGTCAGTAAGAAAGAAAGGACAACCCAGAGAAGTGTCTGTCCACCTTAGAATCTGTATGATGAGGATGGCAACCTTATTGATCCTGTTCACGGGATAAATGCTGACAAACCTTATTCGCCCAAACAAACATGCGGCAAATGTCATGATTATGACAAAATTACGCAGGGATTCCACTTCCAGCAGGGTAGGGGTGAAGAGTTGCCTGAATGGATGGCAGAGCGTTATCAGTGGGTTTCCTTTCCCGGGAACTATGGTGGCACTTGGTGTTCACCTGCTCCTCTGTACAGGCATCTTTCACCAAAAAAGAATTCTACATCCCGTACGATAGACATGACTTCATTCAGCTTTATTACTGCAGGATGCGGGGAATGCCACCCGGGCGGAGGTTCGGCTGAATACGACAGGGAAGGCAACCGGTACGACAGGTTTATGGTTGAAAAAGGATACAAACCGGGCGCGGAGAATGATCTCGACGGAGATTATTTTCAGGCCCGCTGGAGTGAGACAGGGGTTCTTGAGGCCGACTGTATGATATGCCACCTGCCGGGATATAACAACGATGAAAGAAAAAACCAATTGAAACTTCTTAACTTCAGGTGGGCTCCGGTTGCAGGCTCTGGACTTGGCACAGTGACGGGTTCAGTTGATAAAAATGAACCTGTGAAAGTAACATATGATATTTCAAAGTTTGATGCTGATGGGAAATTGTCACTGCATATTGTAAGGGAACCAAGAAATGAAGCATGTCTTTTTTGCCATGCACAGCCGGGATGGAAAAAAAGGGGAGCTAACTATGATGAAAGAACAGATGTTCATCTGAGAGCCGGCCTTAAATGCGTCGACTGTCATCCCGCCGGCTCAAGGGCAAAAGATTCCCGGATAAATGAAAGGGAAATGCACCAGTTTGGCAAGGGAGATGATCCCGGCGGACATGTAAGGGATGATCTTGACAACACTGTACTTGACTGTAATTATTGTCACACCAACGGCAATATGGGGGCTCCGGTTGCCAAACACACCTGGCTACCCCAGCTGCACCTCGACCATCTGGCCTGCCAGACATGCCATGTACCCGAAAGAATCGTTAAGGCCGCCCAGGTGCAGGCAAGCGATGTATTTAATAAGGATACAAAAATACCCAGCAAGGGAAAAAGACTCTGGACTTTTTATGGTCCTGATATGCTATATTACAATCATTACGGAAATCTTCAGATGATGGGTTTTGACGACAAACCTTCAGATCCCTATAAACCTGTCTTCATAAATTATAAGGGCAAAATCAGGCCGGCAAACAGGGTGCACAGTACCTGGCCGGGCATCGAGGTTGAGGGAAAACCTGGCCTGATGCAGCCCAAAATGGGAGATATTGTAAAGATGTGGGAGGACCATATGGCTGACCCGTCAAACTATCCTGAATTGTCTTCAATTAAGGATGACAACGGAGATGAAGTGATTGAAGTTAATCGTCCAGAGGAAATAGATACCCTGATCAAAGCGGTGTCATCAATGCTGGTAAAAACAAAATATCCGATGGAAGGGAAACGGGTTGTATGGGTTATGAATGACAGAGTTTATACTTCTGGGTCTGAATACTACACTATTAAAAAAGATGAATGGGAAGCCTCCCCCTACGCAAATGTGCATACATACAACCACGAAGTTTTCCCGGCAAATGCCGCCCTCGGAGTAAACGGCTGTACCGACTGTCATTCGTTCAAATCTGAATTATTTTATGGCAATATAACAATCTATCCTTTTAGCGACAACGCAGAGCCGATTACAGAGAAGCAATATAAAATTTTGGGAAGCGGAGGTTTCATGGTATGGCTTTCAGCTTTCAGGGAGCAATACCTGAAATCAGCACTGTATCCGCTTACGGTTTTTTTGTTGCTCACATTTATTTTGTCAGTGTTTCTTTTTTATAACAGGAAAGAAAAATTTTTCAGGCTTTCAAAGCCTTTGCTTGCAGTTCTGCACCTTCTAATAATTGCTGCCACGGCCGTTGTTTTTCTTAAACCCGATGTAAGAAGCTATGTGCTTCCATCAAGGCTGGCTCTTGATGCTAACCATTTTATAATTACTATGGCTGCACTGATAGCGGGGGCTGTGGTATGGGTAAGATTGAGAAATGAGAAAAGGAATAACTCATTAATGGGAAAAACCCAGGCAGTGTTACTGATACTGGCGATCGTTTCAGGTTTCCTCATGATTATTAAGTTTGACCAGATTTATTCCATTGTCAGGGTTGCTTACACAGTATTTGATCTTGCCGTGGTACTGAGTATTCTGATATCAGCTTTATATCTGATTATTAACCAGTACAGGACGGCAGATGCTGTGTCGGAATGAGATTCCCGGATATTTTTATAGCCTTTTGTGGCCCACTTAGAGTTATTTTATAAATTAAGGTAGTTATCAATTTTAAAATAGTACATACATGAAAAATTCAATCGGCTTTATAGGAGCAGGAAGGGTTGTGAGAATCCTTCTGCAGGGATTTAAGAACAAGAATGTTCAATTCGGCAAAGTAGTTGTTTCCGATACTAATCCCGAAGTAATTGCTAAGTTGAAACAAAATTTTCCGGAAGTGGAGCAGGTAGATGCAGCAACTGTTGCAGCCCAGGATATTGTTTTCATAGCACTGCATCCACCAGTAATAATGGATACTCTTGAAAGTCTGAAGAACAATTTCAGGCCTGATTCGATTGTGATTTCACTTGCGCCAAAAATTAATTTCACGAAACTTTCTTCGAAGCTTACTGGAGTAAAAAACCTTGCAAGACTCATACCCAATGCAACTTCGTATATTAATGAGGGATATAATCCTGTAACATTTGCTCGTGGTTTTGATGAGGCTGAAAAAAAAGCCGTAACGTTATTGCTGGGAAATCTGGGGCATACATTTGAAGTTCCCGAAGAGAAGCTTGAGAGTTATGCAATAATGTCAGCTATGCTTCCAACGTATTTCTGGTTCCAGTGGAAGGAGCTTGGGGAGATAGGACTGAAAACAGGGCTGACGAAAGATGAAAGTGAACAGGCAATATACCAGAGTGTTGTTGCAGCGCTGGACCTGTTTTACAAATCAGGTCTCGCACCTGCGGAAGTAATTGACCTGATACCAGTCAAACCTATCGGTGAGCATGAAGAACAGATTGCAGAGTTCTACAGAACAAAACTTCTGGGATTATTTGAAAAGATAAAACCCTGAAAGGGCATCAGTAAATTATTTTTTCGGTAACAGAAAGAAGTTCATCCAGATCTCTTTCATATTCTTTGGCGAGTTCTTTTGGAAACTCGCCAAAGCCCTTCTGTTTTCTGGGTTTCATATCCATCAGGACTTCCCATATTCGAGTTTTTCTGGCATTTACTATTTTACTCAGGTTCTGAATATATTTTCCTGTGTCATATTTTTCTGATAATTTACATAGACGGCTGCGGGCTTCGCGGATAATTTCAAGGTCGTTTCTGATAACATCATCAGCCAGGTCATTCTCAATCTCGTAACAACAACCTTTTTGCTGGTATTTTAATGATGCTTCCAGGTCGAAAAGCATCTGTTCAACGGTCATCAGCGCTGATGTAAGAGAACGACGATGGTTTTCGGGAAGTTTTATTTTTTCTGTTTTCATAATATTTCAGTTAATAATAGTTCAAAAAATTGCAGCCATGATATGAAAAAAGTTATGTGTAATGTTTCTTAATAGCTTCTATTTTATCGATTTCAGCATTTATAATTTTAATTGAGAATTCTATATTTTCGTTTATAGATAATTTATTTTCTATACTTTCTTCAATCATTTTTTTCAGACTTTGAAGCAAGTCAAAAAGCTTCTGGTCGAAATGATATTTGAATTTTCTATATGATTCGCTGATTTTGTAATCAATATCACTGCGCATCTTCCCTGCATTGGGATTAATCAGCTCTATGGAGTTATAGTAAATTTGTTTAAGGACCATCTTCCTGGCAAAATATTCAGGCAGAATTTTATAGAATATATTTTTTCTTATGGAAGGGACCGAGTAATTTGTTTCTGTTTTGAAATAAAATGATGTATATACGTCCAGATCGAATGCGGCAATAATCCCTTCAATATTAACTCCAAGCACCTCATTCATCTGTCGTATAATTTCCTTAATAAACGACTGTGATAATGTACTGTACTGAAGGAGAATATTGCTGAATTCTTCTTTAACCGATTCTTCAAGACTGGTTTTCAGTTCTTCATATTCTTTAATTATTTCATTTGATAATTTTCTGGCAAACTCATCAGCGTCTGATTCCTTTATTTTCTTCCAAGTTTCGGTACTATTATTAATAAGTATTGCATTCACATATGCTTCGAGGTCTCTTCTTTTGTTTTCTGTAACTTCTGTCACTTTATTTATAAGTTGTTCTATACGACTTTTAACAACTGCATCAAAATCAACTTTGCCTGAAGCCAGGTAATCAATTGAATTCTGCATCGCCTCCAGTTTTTTCTCAAGTTCATTAAGAGGCATCTGAAGGGTGTCTGACTTTACTTTCAGCAAGGTTTGCAGATGGTTGGAATAGGTTAGCAGCAGGTTTATACTTCGTGAAGTAAGAATTTCATCTTTTCCGATAAGGATTCTGCTGCTGATTTTTTCTCTAAGTGCTTTGATATTTCCGGGATCTGGTTCATAATTATCATTGTTACTGAAAAATTTTCTTGCAGAAACAGCTATAAGTTCTGGAGCCGAATCTTCTCCGAAAATTTCCTTAAGCATTTTAATATTATAACTGATCATTTTTTTGAGATCATCAGTTCCAAGAAGGTCTGATTTATTAAGAACAAAGAGTACATAAGGTACAGAAGTTTTAATTTGCTTTAGAAGTTCTTCATCGGCCTTGCTGATTGGAAGGTCGGCACTCATAACAAAGAGCGCTGCATCAATTCTGGGAAGAAATTCAATTGTGGTGGCAGTGTTATGGCTGAAAAGTGAACCCAGTCCTGGAGTGTCGACCAGAATCAAATTTTCAAGAAGGGGGGATTTTGTAAAAATTCTGACACAATCAACCTCTTTTTTGTTTTTTGGGTTATTTTCTTCTGATATGTAATAGGTTACATCTGCCGGATTAATGGTGTACCTTCTTCCTCCTCTGAAAATAACTTCAGCTCTGGTTTCAGGTGCATAATGAAAGAACGTAATGACTGAAGTGACCGGAGTTACTGCAACAGGGGCAAGCTCTTTCCCAATTAAAGCATTTATTACAGATGACTTGCCTCTCTTGAATAAACCGACAACAACCAGATAAAACAATTTCGAGGAGATCTTCCCCGATAGTTCATCGAGGGAGTTAATAATACCTGTCTCATTTAACTTTCTTGCGATTTCTCGTAGAATCTCAATGTCGGAATTTATTATATCTGATTTTGACATGGCTTTATGACTGAAAAATGAAATAACTCCTGTTTTAAATAAACCATTTACAAAATTTCCCAGGTCATGACTATGATGTTTTATGGGATTTTTTCTTTTTCGACTCAAGAATTTCGGGTGGCTGGTCGTCAAGGACTGGCTCTTCAAGAAGATGACGGGGAAGAAAGAACTTATTTGCAATCAGTGTCGGAATAACGGCACTGGCTATTACGGTTCCGACAAGAAATGTGTATTGTTCCTGTGTAATGATATTATTGGTAAGTCCGTATAGAGCCGAAATGGTTCCAAATGTAAGCCCGGTCGACATCAGAAGGGTATAATACCATTTTTCATCATTGTGTTTCTTGAATCTTTTTATTACAGGGTAGAGTCCGAATATTTTGGAAATTATTTTAGCAAGGAAAAGTACCAGGAAAACTACCGGAGCAGCAACAAGGGCGGGAAGCGACATCAAGGCTCCGGCGCGCATAAAATATAAGGGTGTGAGAAAACCGACAGTCATGGTTCTCAGCCTCCTTACAAAGAAATTGTCTTTTTCTACTGTTTTTGCAAGAATCATTCCGATAATGTAAGCCGGAAGAACAGGTTCACTCCCTGACCAGATAGCCAGCACAGCCATCGACATTAGGATTAAGAGGATCCATTTAGTCCTTATTGCAGCCGTTTTAAAGGCATACCTGTCGATAAGGATATTTGTTAACCGGGGAAGTGCTATTACCAGAAAAACAGTTACCGCAACAAAGACGAGGGTCTTGTAAGTGAATGGCGCAAAAATCAGCCCCAGTCCTATTACTGTGCCAAGGTCGTTCACGAAACATGAACCCAGAAGACTCTTGCCAAAACTGGTCTTGTTCAGCCCGTATTCTATCATCACTGAGTACACTACAGCCATCGATGTTGTGGATAGGGCTATTCCGGCCAGCAGACTTGCCCGGAGATTCCAGTCAAGCAGGTAATAAGCAACCAGTGAGGCCCCGATAAAAGGCGCAAAAAAACCGGACAGTCCCACAATAGAGATTTCCCTGATTTTTGATTTCAGCGAATCTGGATTAAGTTCCGACCCGGCAAGGAATGTAAGCATAATTGCTGCTATACCGGCTATGAATTTCATCCAGTCGGCGTCGAGGGCAAGCATACCCGTAAAACCAAGCTTCAATGCAGCATAACCTATTACGGCACCAACGGTGATCTCCATTAATGACATTGAAATCTTAACCCGGTTGGCAATAATTGTGGAAATAACAGATGCGAGAAACCAGAATGCTGCTGAAAGATAAATTGAATACATAATATTAATTTTTGTCCTTTTCTTCAGGAGTTATCAGCATCCGGTGCAGTTTAGGGCGAACTCCATCGCCGGTGCAAAGATAATTTTTTTAAGTGTTCTTAAAAAGTGTCAGAAAAGGAAATATTCATTTAATTAGATTTGCTTTTTAATTACTTGCTAAATTAAATCTGGATAAGTATGCTATGTTATTTTAATGTGCTGAATTATTATACATGGGTTTCTGATAAAATAACGGATCAGATTCCTATTATAAATGTGTGGATAGTAATTTTTGCAATAGTTGTTCTATTGTGTTTTCTTACTGGAGAAATAACTGGAAATTACAGTCAGACTGACAAACTCTGGAGTCTGATGCCGATTATTTACGGGTGGGTAACAGTTGCATATTTTCCGTTTTCGGCAAGGCTCTGGCTAATGGCGATAATGGTAACGATATGGGGGGCAAGACTAACATATAACTTTTACCGTAAAGGCGGTTATAGTATTGTTCCATGGAAAGGCGAGGAAGATTACAGGTGGAAATATCTCAGGGAATTACCAGTTTTAAAAGGCCGAATAAAGTTCGCGTTATTCAATTTGTTTTTCATATCATTTTATCAGCATTTTCTGATATTGCTATTTTCTTCACCTTTTTTAGTGGTAGCTAAAAGTGGAAAGGCAGACATCTCATTTGCTGATTTTGTTATAGCAGCCTTTATGTTGTTATTTATTGTTATTGAAGCAATTGCCGACAATCAGCAATACAGTTTTCAGAGAATTAAGAGAGGTCTGGGAAAAAATACAAACAAATATATTATTTCACTTGAGAAAGGTTTTTTAACAGAAGGATTGTGGCGTTATGCACGTCATCCCAATTATGCCGCAGAGCAGGCGATATGGATTTGTTTTTACTTTTTTAGCGTTGTTGCAACTGGCCAATGGATTAACTGGTCACTTTCCGGTGCCATTCTTCTTGTACTTTTATTTCAGGGAAGTACCCTGATGACAGAAAAAATTAGCAGTTCCAAATATCCTGATTATGAAAATTACAAAAAGAATGTTCCTGCATTTATTCCATATTTCTTTAAAAGATCTAAATGAAAATTATTAATGTTGGTTTAATTTTCTCACACATACTTTAGATTCCAGTATTTTTGTTCTTTTCTTCCTGTATCGAAGGGCAGGGAATAGTCCCATAGGAGCAATAAACGCAGCAGTCGCCCGGTTTGGGTTTTAACACTGTATGGCATTTTTTGCATTCATAAAAGAACTGGCAGGAATCGGTGGGCATGGTTTCAGTTTCCTGGTGCCCGCACACAGGACAGGTGATTGTTGATTCGTAAATAATTTCCATTTGATGCATTGTAAAGTTTAGTTCAGGCAGTAAAAATATTCAATTTAAAGTAAATAATATTTGAAATGCAATCCATGAGGCATCCTTCGGATTCTTGAAATTTATCTGCTCCACATCTCCGGGATGAAAATAACCAAACACCCCTGTAAACTGCCATTTTTTAAACGGCTGATAACGTATGAAAAGGTCAGTCTCATCACCAAGGTGATGTTTTCCTGGTTGAATTTTCATTGTTCCCAGTATCGTTACATCATACGGTACCGGAATGCTGAAGCGATTGTACTTCATTTCTATCCACATTTTTCCATTAAAAGGATTCAGTTCAAGTACAATTTCCGGGTCGCTGAGATTTGACCACTGAACTATATTCATCCAGCCGTAATACTTGTCGCTTGCACCAAACGCAGGATCAAATGTTCTGATTACTTTATCTGCTTTCCGGCCTCCTGAAGCATAAGTGTATCGCAGGCTTATGACAGGGGAGGCGGGCAG
This sequence comes from Bacteroidales bacterium, assembly GCA_049654745.1. GTDB lineage: Bacteria > Bacteroidota > Bacteroidia > Bacteroidales > VadinHA17 > LD21. The sequence continues at coordinate 18,921 of JBASIK010000039.1, read as the reverse complement.
ATTGCTGAACCTGTAACCGGCTTTCAGAAAATAACTGTAAGCTTTTATGCGTTTACCATTATCTTTGCCGTATTCCTGTGAAAACAGCAGATCATAAATAATATCCTGGTTATCCGGATTTACAAGCCTTAATCCGGTCCAGTTTCTGTTAATTGAAAGATTACTGATATAGTCTGCCGAACCCTGGCTTTTGTGAGCATAAAACAGCTCGCCATTTAGCCAGGGTGATACCCGGAAATGTGAATATATTCCTCCTCCCCAGTACTCAGTATTTGTAAAAGGGATAGAGAATTTAAGGGGATCATGTATTTTCGTCCCGCCGGCAAAAGCATCAATATAATTATCCCCTTTTCTGTATGATATTTTCACTGCGTCCCATGTCCAGCGGCCTGTATTGCCCCAGTCGCCCGGGCCGAACATCCTGTTGTCGGCGTAAAATATTTTCTGCCGTCCAGCCTTAATGGTAATGTTTTTAAAAAGGTTCCGGTATTCAACAAATAGATCATATATCTCAAGAAACTCTTCCTGGGGATTCATGGTATAATATGGTGTCTCCGTTCCGGTCTTCCTGATTTTAAACAGGTCAGGGTACATGCTGTTACGCAGCGACCAGCCGAATGCCCTCGAATCCTGAAGGTGGAACGCTGCGGTTAAGTTTTTATTTTTATAGGTTACTCCGGGAATTATCCTTTGAAATAAGATTTTATCATGGAGACTACCCACTGCCCCGGGAGAATCATCGCCATAATTCTTTGCATTCATTCCGTTCCAGGCTTCAAAGCGGTACCGGATTGACAGGTCAAATTTTAACATCGCCTGGTTGTCCTGGCTGTAAAGAACCGGTATGAACATTACCGGAAATAATATTTGAACGATAAATTTCTTCATTTACTCTTTATTCCCTGAACAGCAAGAATTTCCATATCAGTTAACGCATGAATGCTTCTTGATTCAGTCTGGTGAGGGACAACAACACAAACACCCGGACTAATATCATAAGTTTCATTATCTACAGTAATTGTCCCTTCACCTTTCAGAAAATAAAACAATACATCATTATCCATCTTGCAGGGAGGTATCGAAGCTCCCGCTTCAAGTTTAATAACCTGAGCCTTCAGATGGCCGGTAGTACAGAAAACCTCTTTATTCAGAGGTCTCTTTTCCATTGAAGCCAGAATCGTATTAATATTAAAAGTCTCCATAGAAAAATTTCAGGACTTCATTTTCAAATTTTCAAATTTTTAAATTTTCAAATTATTCAGGGTTGTTTAACCTCAAAATCCTTATTTTTTAAGTACCATTCCATCAGATAACCGATAAGAATAAAAACAGGTAATGTTATCAGGGTCCTCAATAGGGAAAATTTCAATCCAAGGAATCCGATTTCAAATGTTATCATCGGAATTTTAATTGCTGAGAAAGTGCCCAGGTAGATAAAGATATTACGTATTGAACATCCCTTCTTCCAAAGAATATAAGCAAAAGGGAAAGTCCCGTAAAGGGGTCCTGCCTGAAGTGTTGCCAGAAGCATAACAATTCCTGTACCTTTCCAGCCTGATTCCTTCCCGATATGTTTTTCAATTCTTTCCCTTGGAACCCACACATCAAACAATCCGATCAGAATAAACATCAGCGGCAGGAAAAGGATCATTTCTTTGAAAAACATCCAGAAATTAAGACCTATCTTTTCTCCTGCCGCAAAATCGAACAGGTAAGATAATCCGACCAGGATCAGGAAAGCCAGGGGGAAAATATATTTCTTAAATTGTTTCATAGGAAAACCCCCATAATTAATCCGATTATAAGTGCACCGGCGAGGCTGAGGATATTTCTGATTATACTAACTTTCCAGCCGAAGAACTTAGCTTCAACTGGTAGTGTCAGAAATCCGGTCATCATCAGGGTCGTAATAAATACGGCAATTACCTGATAGGTAACGCCACTTTTTACAAGTATTCCACAGAGCGGGTAGGCAATGTATCCTGGAATAAGTGCTATAGACCCGAATGTGGCAGCGGTTATCCATCCTGCAATACCTGATCCTTCACCCATGTATTTCGTTAGGGTTTCCTGGGGTATCAGAAAAAGTACAATACTTACAAGGGCAAGCATTAATAACAGAGTGGGAAGCAACCTGATAAACATTGTTAGACCTTTCTTAATACCCATCATGGTTTTTTCCCTGCTTGCTAAAAGAGAAATACCAAGACAGATTAATGAAAATATTATCAGAAGTTTCATTAAAGTTCCCTGTTTTCGAATTCTTATGTATTTTTAAAAGTGTTTATAGTTCTCATTACTTATTTATTTCAATAAGTCCCAGATCATTTTAACAGCTATAAAATAAAGAATTATACCGATTGCAGTCTTAACCTGTTTGCTACTAAGTTTTTTTCTCATCAGGTATGCTCCCAGAATTGCACCGGCTATTGAACCTGCAGCGCACAGTATCAGAAGCTGCAGGTTAATATTTCCGAGAGAGGCATGACCCAGAAAACCTGAGAAGGAAGAGAATATGACAACGAAAGCAGTTGTGGCTGATGCTTTTTTGGGATTATAACCCAACCATACAAGCACTGGGACAATAAAATTGCCTCCCCCGACACCCAGCAACCCGCCAAGATATCCTGCCAGTGAACCTACTCCGGCTCCGTAACCGATGGTTTTCTTTAAACTTGCTTCAACCTGCTTTTCCTTTGGTTTATAGAACAGCATCATTGATCCTGCAAAAACCAGAAAGCCAACAAAAAGCCATAGCAAAACTTCCCTGGGAAGATATTCGGCAGTTTTTGCTCCAAGAGGAGATAATAAGGCAGCTATAATTAATATAGGTATAGCTGTTTTAAATACAATCAGTTTTTCTCTGGCATAACTTATTGATGCAAATATCATTGCCAGTGAATTAAGGAGCAAAGCTGTAGACATTGCTGTTAAAAGCGGAATGCCAAGTGCAAGAAAAACAGGTATTAAGATAAAGGCAGCCCCGACTCCTGCTATGGTCAGGACAGTGGTAAACAGGAAAGTTACCACTGCTGCAATAATATATACAAGCATGGTCTGACCTGTTATTTTATGACCGGCCTATAAAATACTTTTTCATCGGGTTCGTGACCAGCACACTGGATACAAACCTTTTTCCCGTCTTTGACCCTCAGATAACGTTCAAAGACGTATTCACCGCAAATCTCACATTTTGCTTTATTGAATGAGCCTTTAACCGGCTTATATTCAAAGTCGGGCAATTCAGTAACGTTGAAAAGTTCATCATCTGTGGCTTCCAGCACCATATTGATGATATCCTGGCATATTGCATCAGGAATATGTGATGGTTCAATGCCTTTTTTCCTGTAAGCAAAAAATTCATGAGGTGCCATTTTATCCTGAAACTCGTTTTTCAGGTAGATCCTGACAGCACCTTTGATGCCTGGATACCAGAATGTTGCAGCAATTTTCCCATAATACAGGCGGTCAATCATGCTTTTCCCGAAGGTGGCCCCGGTGGCAGCCATTAGGCCATCCTGCATACATGTTTGCGGGTGGCCGATGCCCATTTCGGAAAAAATGCGCATTTCATGGTCCTTACAGCGTTCAACACCAAGTTTCTTCAATGCCAGGCTTCCCATACGGTAGCCTATTGGCATAAAAGGGCATTTGTGTCCATGGAACTCAAAAGCCCAGTCCGGAATTTGAAATTTTGTTGTTTTCATAATAAAAAAATATTTTTATTGTGTGGCCATTTATTTTACGCCCTTCATCTGTAGTACCTTTATCAGTTCTTCCTCAGGGAAGTAGCCAATATGCCTGAAATATTCAATACCGTTTTCATCGAGAAATACCTGGGTTGGGATTGCTTCGATGCCATACTTTTTTGCATAAGGCGCTCCGGCTTCAGTCCATACGTCATAGAATACAACTTTTACCTGATCACCGTACTTTTCCTGGATTGATTTCATTATCGGCTGCATCTGCTGACAGGGAATACACCTGACCGAACCCAGCTCGATGAAAGTAACTTTATACGTTGTTTTTTCAGAACCGGCGTTGTTTTTATCTGCCTTTGTTGTCTGACCTGAACAATCAGTAATCAGAATAATTGTTGCGAGGGCTGCAAAAAGCAGCAAAGATTTTTTAATTTTTTCCAAACTACCATTTAAAATTGTTTTCAAATAATTCGTTTATTTTCTGTTGATTGAATCAATTTATCGGCTTGTTCGTAAATATCTTTTATCGGCCACTGCTTTATCATCTTTCCCAGTTCAATAGCTTCTTTCGCCTGTTCAAGGGTACAGCCGACCTCAAGCGCTTTTTTAAAGTGATAATCAAGGCAGGGACGACAGCCGCCGGCTATTGAAGCCGATATACCTGCCAGTTCAATGGTCTTGGAATCGGGATATTTAAATTGCTCCATATATTTAGTTTATGAAAGGATCTGTTTTTGTTATTCTTTCTGTTTGTTTTTCATCAGCCAATGGACCAAAGTGTGTCTGGTTGGTAATTTTCCCTGGACCAGAAGCTTCCCGTTAACTATCAGAGCAGGTGTAAGCATTACTCCGTATTTCCAGAATTCATCGATGTTTGAAACCTTCTCTATTTTAGCATCCAGGTTGTTTTCAGCAACAACCTCCCGGCACATATTTTCAAGTCTAATGCAGTTTGGGCAACCGGGCCCGAGGATTTTTATTTCCAGCATATGGACAATTTTTATAATTTATTTTCTGAGATCAAGGCAAGAGTATTTGCGATAGTGTCATTTACAACTGCCTGTTTCATATACCTTGCTACCATAAAAGATTCAACTATTTCTTCTGTAGAGATTCCAGCATCCCTTGCCTGTTTTACCCACATTCTCACGCAGGTATCTGAACCCAGAGCAGCTGCAACTGCAATGCCTGCCAGAAGCTTATACTTTTTCGGAACAGCCTGGTATTTTTCGTTCTCGAAAAGAAGAGCTTTGTCATTCATTTGATGCTGTGCGAATTCAGGAGCGAATTCCTTCAGCAATTCCATGGGTGTCTTTTTTGTTTCCATAACATAATGGTATTAGATATTAAAAAATTGAACCATATATCAAACCGGTAATTGTAGCCATTATAACCACAAGACTTACATAAACTACAGTTTTCTGGGTTCCTATGACTCCTCTTATTACGAGCATATTCGGCAATGAAAGTGACGGCCCGGCAAGCAATAGTGCAAGAGCAGGACCTTTTCCCATTCCCGATGCAATAAGTCCCTGAAGAATAGGAACCTCGGTAAGTGTTGCGAAATACATGAATGCCCCTACAATAGATGCAAAGAAGTTTGAAAACACCGAATTACCACCTACCAGAGCAGTAACCCATTCGTTGGGAATTATACCAGGAATGGTTTTCCCATCGTGAGTTGAACCCAGCAGAAATCCTGCAATAACAACTCCTGTTGCAAGTAAAGGAAGTATCTGTTTTGCGAAATCCCATGTTGCCAGTGTCCATGCTTTGTTTTCTTCATCAACCTTATCAAAAATCGTAATTATGCTTAATGCAATTATTCCGACAAGCATTGGTAAAAGAGGCCTGAGCTTCTGACTTTCAATCAGATTATTCGACAGGATAACAGATGCAATAACAACTAAGGCAGCACCAAGAACCCACTGCCATTTTATTTTGAGAATTTTAATAAGCGAATATCCGAGTACAAGGCTAAAGAAGCCTGTAATCCACCATTTATATTGCCAGATGGAGTACCACACACTTGTTGTATCACCTTCGGCAGGTTTGCCCCAGTTTGCAAAAACAAGTATCAGAACGAGGGTAAAGAAGTGCAGTGATGTCTGCCACATAGGCCTTTTCTCCGGAGGGGGAACAATGTTCATCTGTTCCTCTTTCTTTGCCTTTTCTTCTTTACGATAAATAATAGCCATTATTGAGCCGATTATGATACTGAATGCAACCGCACCTATGGTTCTGGCAACCCCCATCTCAAAGCCCAGAATTCTTGCAGTAAGTATTATGGCAAGAATATTGATTGCAGGACCTGAGTAAAGAAATGCAATTGCTGGTCCAAGACCTGCCCCTCTTTTATGGATGCTTGAAAACAGGGGAAGGATAGTACAGGAGCATACGGCAAGAATAGTGCCTGATACTGAGGCTACGGTATATGCTACCCATTTTTTTGCCTGTGCCCCGAAATACTTCAGTACCGAAGCCTGGCTAACAAAGACTGAGATCACACCGGCAATAAAAAAGGCCGGTAGCAAACAGAGAATTACGTGTTCCTGTGCGTACCACTTTACAAGATCAAATGTAGCTGCAATTGCTGTATTAAATCTAGCACTTTCAATGGGTAAGAAGAATGCAAAAGCAAAGACAGCTACTATCCAGAACAATATTTTTAATTCTTTTTTAAGTTCCATAGTAATTTGATAATTTGAAAATTTTAATTCATTTGTTGTTTCGTGAAATAGCGAAATATCATATAAAAAAATTACAGATAAATCTTTATTAAATAATATATCCCAACAGCAATAAATAAAACTGCAACGATTCTTCTGAACCAGAGCTCAAAGGTTTTCAGCCTGTTGTAAACCGTACCTATTCCCGAAACGGCATAGGCAATTATCCATGCAAAAATGATTACCGGAATTCCTGTTGCAATTGCATATATCACAGGCAGGTACAATCCTGAAGCACTTGCAATTGTCATGGGTACAAGCATTCCAAAATAAAGGACTCCGCTGTAAGGGCAAAATGCCAGGGCAAAAAGCAAACCAAGCAGTAAGGTATCAAAATACCCCCACTTTTCTTTATCCTGCATCCCTGAAGGCAGTTTATTAAATCCCGGGAATTTTATTTTAATAATATCGAGCATGAATAATCCTATTATAATAAGTAGTGGTCCAACAATCTTTTCACCATAGCGTTGGAAGAAGCCGCCAAACTTCAGTTGGTCAGCTCCAAGGAAGATTATTAATGCGATTGCAGTATAAGTTATTGCCCTTCCAAGAGTATAAAAAAGACCGTTAAAAAAGACCCTGTTTCGATTTTCAATGTCTTTACTTATAAATCCGATTGCAGTAATGTTTGTTGCAAGCGGACAGGGACTTATTGCCGTCATTAAACCCAGCAGAAATGCCGTAAGCCACGGCATTGTGCTGTTTTCGAGTAAGTTGGTGAGAAATTCCATAAATTATTGTGCAAGAAGAGCGTCAACTTTTTCGTTGATTATCTCTTTGAATTTTTCAGGTTTGACAACTGCATACATAAAGCCTTCATTGGTAAGGTTGATTTTCTTATCACCTTTTACTATGAGAAGTGTCTGCCCTGAAACGCCAAGCCTATCCACAAGAGGCTTGCTGGAGGCTTCTTCCAGGTTTACCGATTGAAAGGTTATTAATCCCTGTTTGAAATGGTTCGGATAAAGAGTTTCAATGAACTCTTTAGCCCTTGCCTCAATAGTTCTACAGGTTGTACAGCGGGCAGTAAAATGGAAATAGTAGACCTCTATTTTATCTGAGTTGTTAACCAGCTCTTTATTTTGATTATTAGCAGGTTGAGACGAGCATGAATTAGCAATTGAAGTAAATAATAATAAAGTGATAAACAAGCTGAAAGTTTTCATACTTTTTAAATTATTGATTTTTAATTAGTATTTCTTTTATCTGATTCAGGGTTGGCACCTGTCCACTGAGTACAACTTTCCCGTTAATAACCAGTCCGGGCGTATGCAATACGTTATAGTTCATAATTTTTACAATGTCTTCAACTTTCTCTACCTGAGCTTCAATGCCCAATTCTTTCAGAGCATCATGAGTAACTTTTTCAAGAGCTTTGCATTTGGGACATCCGGTACCTAAGATTTTTATATCCATAGTAATAATTTTTTAAAGGTTTTTAACTGGAAAATGAATTGTCAGGATTTGAACAGGGAATCTCAACCGGGTTGTTTTCATCAAGAAATTCAACAAGAATTCTCTTTGCTTTTTCCCAGTTTTCCCTGTTAATGCAATATTTAATATAGGGAGGATTAATTTCACCTTGTATTAATCCGGCATACTTCAGCTCCTTAAGATGTTGTGAAAGGGTGGAGCGACCAATGGGGAGCTCTTCAACCAGGTTGCCGCTGTAGCAGCAAGCATCCATTTTTATGAGTTTTTTAATAATGTAAATCCTCACAGGGTGGCTTAAGGCCTTGAATATTTTAGCCAGCTCGAGGATTTCAGTACTGAATTCAGGTCTTGGTGACATGATATTTTATTTTAATATTTCGCAAAATTACGAAATGTTTTTATATTTGCAAAAAACTTGAAAAAAGTGAAGATACTTATATTATGTACAGGCAACAGCTGCCGCAGCCAGATGGCTCATGGTTTTTTGCAGTCGTTCGACAGCAGGCTTGAAGTACACTCGGCGGGAACAGAACCGGGCAATGAGGTAAACAGCAGGGCGGTAAAAGTTATGGCAGAAATTGGTATTGATATCAGTCGGCATTATCCAAAACATGTAGAAAGGTATATTAATGATGAATGGGATTATGTGATCACTGTATGCGACAGTGCAAATGAAACTTGCCCAATCTTTACGGGTAAAGTAAAGCAACGACTGCATATGGGTTATGAAGATCCTTCATTCAAAGTCGGTCCGGAAGATTATATCATGAACGAATTCCGTAGAGTAAGGGATCAGATAAAAGAAGATTTTTACAGATTATATATTGAAAAAATCAAACCGGAGCTTAAATGACAAAATCAGAAAAAGCAGTTGATTATTTCAGGAAGAATTATAACTGTTCACAGTCAGTGTTAACAGCTTTTGGACCGGACTACGGATTATCGGAAGATTTTTGTATGAAAGTTGCTTGTGCTTTCGGCGGGGGAATGGGACGTCAGCAATACACATGCGGAGCAGTTACCGGTGCTCTGATGGCACTTGGGCTTAAATACGGAAAAGGGTTGAATGATCCTGAAGAAAAAAAGAGACATACTTATTCACTGACAAAAAAGTTCATCAGTGAATTTATAAGGATTAACGGTTCATCGAATTGCCGTGAGTTACTTGAAGGATTGGATATGAATAATGAAGATGATTTGAAAGTCATAAAGGAAAGAAATCTTTTTGAAACAAAATGTGAAAAATTTGTTGCTGATGCGGTAGGTATTCTTGAAAAGATTCTAAAATAAATAAATAATATGAAACCAGATGAAATAAAAAAGATTGTAAGGGATAAATATGAAAATATTGCAGGTTTTGAGGGTGAAAATAAAGCATCATGTTGCAGCAGTTCATGTTGTTGTACAGGGGAGGATATTACTGCATTCAACGAAAATTATGGAGAACGTCCCGGATATATTTCTGAAGCTGATCTGGGTTTGGGGTGCGGCATTCCGACAGATTTTGCAGGGATCAAACAGGGGGATCATGTTCTTGACCTGGGTAGTGGTGCCGGGAATGACTGCTTTGTCGCCAGGGCACTTGTAGGGGAAAAAGGTCGTGTTACAGGAATAGATTTTACCCGGAAAATGGTTGAAAAAGCGCGTGAAAACTGCCAGAAGCTGGGTTATAACAATGTTGAATTTGTGGATGGAGATATTGAGGCAATGCCTTTTGAGGATAATTCATTTGATGTTGTTCTGTCCAATTGTGTTCTTAATCTTGTTCCTGACAAGGCAAAAGCTTTCAGCGAAATATACAGGGTCTTGAAACCAGGAGGACATTTCTGCATCTCAGACGTTGTTCTGAAAGGACAACTCTCTGAAAAAACCAGGCATAATGCTGAATTATATACTGGATGTATTTCTGGAGCATGCAGTATTGAAGAATATATTGGTATTATAAGCAAAACAGGTTTCAGGAATATTACTGTTCATAAACAGAGAAAAATCAGCATACCTTCTGAAATTGAATTTGAAATGGAATCACAATCATTAAATGATGAAATTAATGGTGACGGGAAAGGTATTTTCAGCATAACAGTTTCGGCAATCAAATAAAAAGTTCAAATTGATTCCAAATTTTTAAATTATTAATCCTATGGAAACAACCAAAAGACTATCATTTTTTGACCGCTATTTGACATTATGGATTTTTCTTGTAATGTTTGTTGGCGTCGGTGCTGGATATTTTTTCCCGCGTATAGCTGATTTCTGGAATTCATTAAGCTCCGGTACTACTAATATACCAATTGCCATCGGGCTTATATTAATGATGTATCCTCCTCTTGCAAAGGTCAGGTATGAAAAGTTGCCACTTGTTTTTAAAAATCTCAGATTATTGGGTCTTTCACTATCAATGAACTGGATAATAGGACCGATTGTGATGTTTCTTCTGGCAATTTTATTTCTTCACAATCATCCCGGACTTATGGTTGGGGTGATTCTTGTAGGTCTTGCAAGATGTATTGCAATGGTACTTGTATGGAACGACCTTGCAAAGGGGGACACTGAACTTGCAGCTGGGCTGGTGGCTTTCAATGCGCTTTTCCAGGTGTTCTTTTACTCGGTATATGCATATGTTTTCATTACCCTTTTACCACCTCTTTTCGGATTGAAGGGTGAGATTGTGGAAGTTTCGATATCTGAAATTGCAGTTACGGTTCTTATATATCTTGGTATTCCTTTTTTCGCCGGACTTATAACGAATATCATCCTAAGACGTACAGCAGGGGATGATTGGTATTACAGGAAATTTGTCCCAAAAGCATCATGGCTGACTCCGATAGCCCTTCTTTTTACGATTTTTGTAATGTTTTCCCTTAAGGGAGAAAAAATTATTGAACTGCCACTTGATGTGGTGAGAGTAGCCATTCCTTATACAATATACTTTGCCGTAATGTTTTTCTCCACATTTTTTATTGCTAAACTGATGGGATCGGGTTATGAAAAATCGACTACTATGGCTTTCACTGCAGGTAGCAATGATTTTGAACTGGCAATAGCAGTGGCAGTTGCAGTATTCGGTATCGCCTCTCCTGCTGCATTTGCAACAGTAATTGGTCCTCTTGTAGAAGTGCCGGTATTGATAATGCTCGTGAATGTTGCACTATATTTCAGAAAAAAGTATTTTGCTGAAGCATAAAGAATAGTTTGCATTAAAGTATTTTTACTTCATTCAATCTTTGCTCTTATCTTTAAAGAGAGGGGGTATTAATTTCTATATAATTTTAAGGTTGTTTAATATTCCATTTTGTTAGTCTTGTTTTCGTAAATAATTCTGAAATTAGGAGTGAAAATATTTTTAACCATGAGAAATAAGTTCTGTTTAAAATCGGCGGTCAATGGAATTGCCACACTTATTCTTTTCTTTGCTCTGAGTGGTTGTAAGGAAAAGAGCGATTCTTTCTCGTTTGTTTTTATGAGTGACATTCACCTCACCTACGAAAGAAATGCAATTCCTGGTTTTAAAAAAGCTATTGAAGAGGTCAATAAACTTAAACCTGATTTTGTTATTACAGGCGGTGACCTTATTATGGATGCCCTGTCGCAAAGATATACAATGGCTGATTCTCTTTATAACCTTTATTCTGAAACGGTAAAAGAGATTAAAGCTCCTGTATACAACACTATGGGGAATCACGAGCTTTATGGTATATACAGCCGCAGCGGTGCTGACCCATCTAATCCGGAATACGGAGAAAAGATGTTCGAAAAAAGATTGGGGAAATCATATTACTCATTTGACTATAAAGGCTGGAAATTTTTAGTGTTGAATTCAGTGGAAGACACTGGAAAAGACAGATATATAGGATTTATTGACAGTACACAGATAAACTGGATTAAAGAGGAACTGCAGAAAACGGATACACTTACACCAGTTGTTCTGGTAACCCATATGCCGTTTATCACGGTTAACTCTCAAATGTACAGATATTCTACAGCATCAAACGATTCCGGCCTTGTGGTGGTCAATTCCAGGGAAGTGCTGGATCTTTTCAGCCATTATAACCTGAAGCTTGTTCTTCAGGGTCATCTGCATATGGTTGAGGATATATACATAGATGGCATAAGATTCATTACCGGAGGAGCTGTATCAGCAAACTGGTGGAGAGGGCCTTACCGTGGTGATGAGGAAGGATTTATCCTTGTAAATGTGAAAGGTGATGATTTTACATGGAAATTTATAGATTACGGATGGGAAGTACAAAAATGAAATATGTCTGCTGAGAAATATGAATTTCAGGCTATGCTGAAATCAGTGATGAATTTCAGGGATGCAGGTGATTCAGACCCTGCAGGTGGTACCGGCCTGAGAAAAGGTCTGATTTACAGGTCTGGTAGTCTTGACAGGATAAAACGGGAAGACATTAGAAGGCTGCAACAGCTTGGTATCAAGGCCATTGTTGATTTGAGAGCTCCTGCTGAATATAGTAAAAGAAAAGTTGTGATACCGGGGATTAATGTGTTTTCCATGCCACTTGATTTTGAGCACGTTACACGTGAAAGGCTGAAGCCCCTTATAATGAGCGGGAATCAGGAGGAAGCAGTTCAGAAAGTAATAACTGAATTATATCTTGAGATTCTTGATGCTGCAATACCAATTTACAGAGAAATTGTTGAAATGATACTAGACGGAGGGCATACCCCGATGCTTATACATTGCCGGGCAGGAAAAGACCGGACAGGTATCATATGTGCTCTTCTTCAAATGGCTGCAGGTAGCAGTGAAGATTCAATTATTCGAAATTTTATGAAATCAAATGATGTAATTTTGCCCTACTACCGGAGAAGGCTCTTGATACGAAAAATATTGTCTCTCGGGTTTTTCCCTGCTGATGCCATTCTTGATGCTATTACCCTTCGTGGAGAAAATATTAAAGAAGTTATTGAGAGGGTCAGGGTGCATTATGGCGGGATTGAGGGTTATCTCTCGGTTTCCGGATTTGATATGTCGAAGTTTATGTTATTGAAAGGCAAATTGAATAACATATAAAATTATGATGGTACAGGCAAATGATGAAAAAGTCAGGGAGGCTTCAGAAATAAAAAAAAGGATTTACAGTTTCAGAAATGCTTTCAGAGGGATTTGGACAGTATTCAGGTTTGAAAAAAATTTCAGGTTTCAGTTTATAATTTTTTTATTGGTTATTGCTGCAGGTATTGTCCTTGACATATCAGTGGTAGGGTGGATTGCTGTTATAATTGTATCGGGGCTGGTATTTGCCAGCGAATGTTTTAATACTGCTGTTGAGTATCTTGGTGATGCAATAACTGAAGAAGAAGACATAAATATTAAGAAAGCAAAAGATGTTGCAGCTGCAGGAGTATTGATTTCAGCAATTATTTCACTTATAACAGGTTTTATTGTTTTTTTACCAGCTGTATTAAGATTTCTGGGTTTACGGGTTTAGGTGATGTTTTATCTGTAAGTCCTTAATTTTCATAAAACATAACTAATTGAATTGCATTATTTTATCAAATAGTAAATATTTCTAAATGATAAAATATATCAGTTGATAAAATTTTTTAAATGATAAAAAATACTAACCAGTAATTATTACTATTTGATAAAAATTACAATTCATCGAATTAACTGCCTCATTTTTAATTACAAAGTGAACCCCAGTCAGAATAAACCTTTTGATTTATAAGTTAACCACTAATTCCAATACTACCAGAATTGAAAGATGTGGAAATATTTAACTTTTCAGTGTTATGAAATAAATTTGTATAAAATTATCGTGCTATGACACTTAAACTTATCCTTCTTGCTGTTTTCGGAATTGCAATGGCACACCTCGAAGGAGTAGTGGTAGTCTATCTGAGAAAAGCAATTGGAATCCTCGACTCGGATTCCAACAAAGAGGCTGTTAACCAGATCAATCCATGGTATCTAAAAGTTGAAATGACCCGTGAAGCCGCAACAATAATAATGCTGGCAGTTATTGCTTATCTTACAGGTACTTCATGGGTTGAGAAAGGTATATTCTTTCTCTGGACTTTTGCCTTCTGGGACCTTTTTTATTACCTGTCACTTTTTATACTGATAAAATGGCCTCCCTCATTGAATACAATTGATGTGCTGTTTCTCATTCCTAAACCATGGATTGCCCCGGTATGGTTCCCGATAGGAGTTTCATCACTGACAATAATAGTTATCGCAATACTCTATTTATTTAGAATTATTCCATGATATCAACTCGGAGATTGTAAATTATTGCGACGTTATCTCGTAAACCACACTGGTAAGAGGTGTTGCCGAGCCGATACTGAGACCGGTCTTCATCAGATAATCACCTGTATAGCTGCGGCCGCTGTCAGTGCCCTGTCGGCGTAACCCAGGCATAATGTTTATCTCTTCTATCCTGTAAGTTTTTTCAGGGTCGAGCCCCTGAAGCCTTACCCGGTTGAATGTTTCTCCTCGTCTTGCATTGAGAGTATATTCAAAGAGAACAGCCTTATCTTTCTTTTCACTTACATACATCAATACAGCTCTATTTTCTTTGTATGGTGAAATAAGCCTGTATAGATCGCCATTCCAGATTACATCTTTCAGCCTGTTGTAGTTTTTTATTGCCTCCTGTGTAAATTTAAGTTCACTTTCATTCATTTCACCGAATCGGATGTCGTATCCCATCTTCCCCATCATTGCCACATCGGTACGGAATTTCAATGATTGTTTACCCATGGATGTAATATGATTGCAGACCGATTTTGCAGGGAAGAAATAAGAATAACCCCACTGTATATATATTCTTTCGAGTGCATCGGTATTATCACTTGCCCAGAATTCGGTAAAATATCTGAGTGCACCATAGTCGACACGCCCTCCTCCACCTGAACAAAGCATCATAGGTATGCCAGGATATTTGGTTCGCAATCTTTCGAGGACAGAATATAATCCCCTTACATATTCTACATAAACATGTGATTGCTTGTCTTTAAGGTATGGTGAATAGGTATTGGTCATCATCCTGTTGCAGTCCCATTTGAAGTATGCTATTCCCGGGTACTTCGCAAGCAGTTCATCCACGACATTATATACAAAATTCTGAACTTCAGGGTTGGTAAGGTCCAGTACAAGCTGGTTACGGTAATAATGCTCCGGGCGGTTGGGGAGTTTAAGAATCCAGTCGGGATGTTTCTCGTAAAGCTCGCTTGCCGGATTAACCATTTCAGGCTCTATCCAGAGTCCGAATTTTATTCCTTTATTCTCTGCTTCTTTGACAAGAATTCCGAGTCCATTCGGTAGCTTTTTCCTGTTTTCCTGCCAGTCGCCCAGGCCGGCACGATCGTTATTTCTGGGATATTTGTTACCAAACCAGCCATCATCGAGCAGAAACATATCCAGTCCCATTCTGGCAGCATCATTAATGAGTTCTGTAAGTCTCTTCTCATCAAAATCAAAATATGTTGCCTCCCAGTTGTTGAGCAATGTGTAACGTGTTCCTCTGCCATCAAGTATTCCGTAATTGAGAGCCCACCTGTGTAAGTTCCGGCTTGCCTGGCCTGTGCCACACGACGAATAAGTGAAAATAAGTGAAGGCGTTATAAAAGAGACACCTGGCTGAAGGGAATATTCGGAAGCAAACGGGTTAATGCCAGAAATAACTCTTAAAGAGCCTTTTTCATCCACTTCAAACAGAAATCTGAAGTTACCCGACCATGCCAGTGTTCCGGCAATAAGTTCACCATTGGTTTCATCAGATTTTTCATTCAGCGACAAAATAAAAACAGGTGTCTGGTACATATGAGCTCTTGAGCCCAGTTTTGAATCAAGTATTTTAATTCCTGCTGTAAGTTCACTTTCTGCTATTTTCATCTCCTCGGCCCAGTCGCCGTGAAAATGCGTAAGCCAGTATTTGTCTGCATCAAAGTGAAGCATCGAAGAAGCATAGTTGAACAGTGTAACCGGTTTTTTTTCTTTGTGAATTATCTCAGTCCATTGCTCTATAATATTTTCGTTTTTGTATGTTTTAATGTTAAGAGTTACTTCAACTGGATATTCAGGGTCTTTTAGCCTTATTCTTGTGAGGGTAATGTTTTCATTTTCTTTTATCACTTCGTGGCTGTTGTATTTCAGTTCGAGTGAAGGATTGCCGTCGCTATGGGTTATGCGGATAGCCGGCTCAAAGAGATTATCTGTTCCGAAAGTTGCATATGCAATATGACCTGCTTCCCTCAATTGTGATATTGAAGCAGGATCAGAGAGTTTTTTCCCGAGATAAACCTGATAAAGACGTCCATCTCTCCCGTTTACCCTGTATATTAGGTCGGTAGAACTTGTGCCTGTGTGGATTATTACGTCGGGTACCGGTTGAACCTGCCTTGCGGTCATGGGTACTTGCCCTGATGCGCTGCAGTTAGTAAAAAAAGAGAAGTAAAGCATCAGGTTTATAATGCTGACTGGAAAAAATAACTTTGAGAATTTCATAATATTAATATTTGACTTAAATGAACAACAAAGTTAACAATATAAAAAGGTAGATAAATCTGCGTGTCTTGCGTTAAAAAAATTAAAATTTTTAAAGGGGGTTAATTAATTGTAAAAAAGTCATCATATAAACCATTTGCAATATATATTTTTATAAGCTTAAGTGTATAGCTCATTGCTTATGAAAAAAATAATAGCCCATTTAATAATCATACTGTTCACGGCGACTTTATTGCCGTTTCAAAAGCTATATGGTGCGTTTCAGCAATATGAAGCAGCACCGCAGGATACAATAAAGAAGCTTAAAACCTCTTCAGGTCAACCAGTATATATAACATCCCGTCTCGTCACTTCCCGGCCTGTGATAGATGGGAAGCTTGATGATGAATGCTGGAAACACCTTAACTGGGCAGGGGATTATACCCAGTTTATACCCAATGAAGGAGCAAAGCCAACCTATCCTACTGAATTTAACATACAATATGATGATAAGTACCTTTACATAGCATTCAGGGCGTACGATGGTGAACCGGGAAAGATTCAGAGATTTGCCGGAGCACGCGATGAGACAGTGGGAGATATGGTGGGAGTTACGTTCGACAGTTATCGTGATTACCGGACTGGTTTTGAATTTACAATCACTGCATGGGGTCAAAAGGTAGATCTTGTGTTGTTTAATCCGATGAACTGGGATTTCAACTGGAATGCTGTATGGAAGGGGAAGACAGGTCTGGAAGATTCGGCATGGGTGGCAGAGCTGGAGGTCCCTCTTTCTCAACTTCGTTACAGTAACCAGTATGAACAGGTATGGGGGATGCACACATGGAGATGGATTAACAGACTCCAGGAGGAGAGTAACTGGGAGAGACAATCCAAAACAGGTCCGGGTATGCTGTACAATTTTGGTGAACTTAGAGGAATAAAGGGATTGAAGAAATCGAGACGACTTGAAATAATGCCTTTTATGCTTGGAAAGATTGAAACGATGAAGGCAGAACCAGGAAACCCTTTTATTTCAAGCGGGAAAATATTATCGGGAAATGCCGGTCTTGATGCAAAAATTGGCGTCTCAAGCAATTTTACAATAGACCTCACAGTCAATCCCGATTTTGGCCAGGTCGAATCAGATCCTTCAGTGATGAACCTGACCGCTTTTGAAACATTTTATGAAGAAAAGCGTCCATTTTTCCTCGAAGGATTAACAATATTTGATTATAAATTTGATGACAAAACACTCTTTTATTCAAGAAGAATAGGACATTCACCATCATTCTTACTTAAAGGCGGGGATGATCTTTTCGTCAAAATGCCTGATATGACCACCATATTAAGTGCTCTAAAGTTTTCTGGAACAACTTCAAAAGGGCTCTCTTTAGGTTTTATACAGGCACTAACGTCAGATGAGTATGCAAGAGTAAGTGACGGCGGAGGAAATAGGAGCAGAAAAATGGTTGAGCCGCTGACCAACTACATGGTTGCAAGGGTTCAGAAAGGCTACAATGAGGGTGCAACAGTTCTAGGTGCAATGATGACATCAACCAGCAGGTTTATTAAAGATCCCGAGCTTGAATTTCTGGCAAGAAACGCAATTACTGGAGGGCTGGATCTGATCCACCGGTGGCATGATAAGGAATTTTACATTGATGCCCGGCTGCTGGGAAGTTTTGTTGAAGGCAGTCAACGTGCAATAAGAGAACTACAGGAATCTTCGGCGCGTTATTATCAAAGACCTGGAGCTGATTATCTTGATTACGATACTTTGCGTACAAGCCTGAGCGGTTTCGGTGGAAAATTCAGAATAGGGAAAGGAGCAAAAGGATTCTGGAGATATTCAACAGGCGTGACCTGGCTTTCTCCAGGACTTGAACTTAACGATCTTGGTTATATGAGAACAAGTGATGAAATAAACCAGGAAAATGAAATATCATATTTTGTAAACCAGCCGGTATCAGTTTTTAGAACTTATACAATAACTCTTGAACAATTTAATTCATGGAATTTTGGTGGAATTTACCTGGGCTCGGGAAGCCATCTCTCATTTGAATCGGAATTTAAAAATAACTTGGCTTTCAGCACAAATTTTATAATTCATTCCGGTTCATCCGATCCTAGACTTCTAAGAGGAGGATCTGATTTCAAAGTTCCTTATAGCGTAATGTCATTTGGCAAGATAAGAACAAACCCTGCAAAAAAGTTAATAATTTCTTTAAACTATGATTATAGTTATTCTGGGCATGATTCCAGGACTAATTACGAAATCACCCCTGGTATTTCCCTGAGACCTTTTAATGCCCTCAGATTTGAAATGACTGCATCCTTCGGGAAGAACAAGGATGAGCTTCAATACGTAACAACTTTGAATACAAATGAAGGTAAACGTTATATTCTCGGGACGATTGACCAGCAGACACTCAATCTGACTTTCAGGGTAGATCTTAATATTACACCTGAATTTTCGATTCAGTATTATGGAAGCCCATTTGTTTCAAGGGGGCAATATTCAGAATTCAAGAAGGTAACAAATCCACAGGCGAAGGATTTTTCAGAAAGATTTTCTGTCTTTGAGAATCCAGTACTCTCC
>JBASIK010000038.1:0-10295 GCA_049654745.1 Bacteroidales bacterium | reverse complement strand
CTCCCGGCTTACAATTAAACTTTAATTTTACCGGGGGTGGTTTTTAAAAATAAAAAAATGACAACTGATTATCAAATATTTATAAATATAAAATATGATTCTAAATTATTAATCGGATAATAGTGATAATTTTTCAGAGCTTTCATTGCCTTTTCTTCGACTCTCATTGAAATAGTATCTCTTCTACCTTGATAAAAAGAACGGCTGAGAAAAAATTGTAATCCTTCCCACCAATCTTTGAGCATTAAATGTATATCA
This sequence comes from Bacteroidales bacterium, assembly GCA_049654745.1. GTDB lineage: Bacteria > Bacteroidota > Bacteroidia > Bacteroidales > VadinHA17 > LD21. Next base: position 10,037 of record JBASIK010000038.1, on the reverse strand, counting down.
AAAACATTGGTTAAATGTTTTTCAAGGTATTTGTCTCCATAATTTATGATTTTTTTAATCGTCTCATCATCCATATTCATTAAATAATCAGAGTGCTTTAATAAATTTCCTTTTTGTGCCCGCCCGATTAAGATTGCAGATAACGGTTGGCCGATATGGTGCGGCCGTGATTTCGGGGATGAGATCTTGTCAACCGTTACTGATGTTTGGGGCGAGCTAAAATGCCCAAATTGCCACAATCCCACGGCTGCACTATATTGGCTGTAATGCACATGTGGCTTTTAATTCTTGTTATATCCATACTCCTTTGTCATTAATACATTTTTCCAATACTGCTCTCTCTCAATTATTTCATTGTCATCTGTCGTAGATGATCTTATTTCTAAAATTGAAAACTGGAAATTTTGAGCGTAATTTATTCCCCGTTCTTCAATTATCTTTTTTAACTCAATATTATCACCGTGTCCATTCTCAGAATATTGAGCCCATCGTGACCAAAAAGAATATTCACCACGAGCTGAACCTACATAGTGTTTCCCGTTAGACTTGTCAGTAATCAAATAAATCCCTTTTACATTACTCAATGCCGTGCGCCAAGTTTTATCTTTTTTTCCAATAATTGTCTGCAAGTATTTGAAATCAATAATAGTTTTTTCATACCCAGGAAATTCAATAACAGAATACTTTTCTTTTAATATTTGAGAAATATAAAAATGGTCAATACAGTTTTCTAAATACGGATATGATTGCCGGAATTTCTTCTCAAACCGAACTATAAGTCTACCAATTAAGTCATTGTTTATTTCTAATAGTTCTGTGTCATATTTATAACGATTATTTATCCATTTACATCCATGACTTTTAAACACTCCTGCAAACAGCCATTCATTGTCGTCATAAGCAATAAGTGATATTATATATTTTCGCTCAAAATTTTTCTTTGTTTGAGCTTCTTGCCATTCTTTAAAATTGTCTTGTAGAAAAGCAATCAATGGATCATTATCATTTTGTCCAGTTGCAAGATGAACTTTAAAATCAGTCAAATTGCTTTTTACTTGAGGAAATATGTCAACAAATTTAATCATAGCTGTTTTTCTTTACCACTTGTACATAACTTGTTTATATACGCAACCCTATTGCGCCTTATTCCCATTTCCGGTCTTATATGCGCAATAAAGTTGCGTATTACTTCTATGTCAAAATTATTAAAAAATTAAAGGTCATCAAAATGTATCTTAAATCAGTCCCCGCTTCAAGTAAATGCGTGGCATAAGAATGCCTGAGCCAATGCAGCGTCAAAGATTTTTTGAATCTTTGCTTTAAACAATGCTTTTTTTAATACTTGTCCCAGACTCATTTCGCTATACTTTTTCCTCTTTACCTGCCCTTCAAACAGCCATATTCCGGGCCTGTAAACTTTATAGTATTCGCGAAGCATCTCACGTGTATCACTCTTCCGGCAATAATTTTTTTCATATTTTGCAGCGAGATTCTTAAAAATTCTGAATGTGTCTGTTAATACTCAGCTATCCGTACGAACCATTCCAGATCTGCTTTCTGCTTACGCTCCCGCCCCGTCCGTAACATAAGCCTCTACGCCTCTAAGTTATTGCCTGCCCCATTTAATGCCTATGCCTGACTCCCACATCCAAAACTTGAAATACAATGAAATAAAAATCCAGGAAAAAAGGAAAGAAGATGGGGGATGTTTTTGAACATCTTATTTGTTGGTTCCCGCAGGGCGGGATCTTCGCTTCGCTTCGACATTCGGTTGTTTGTGTTGCATGAAAAATCCGTGATAATCTGTATTCCCGATTTACCGGGATCTGTGTCATCAGTGTTCCATTGTCAGGAGTTCCGGGTTCCGCGTTCCGGGTTCCGGGTTCAGGGTTCCGGGTTCCGGGTTCAAGGTTCCGGGTTCAGGGTTCCGGGTTCCGGGTTCAGAGTTCAGAGTTCAGGGTTCGGGGTTCTGGGTTCTGGGTTGCGCTCCCTTCGGCTCCGCTCAGGGAGCGGGGGCGGTGTTTATATTATTTTGAAGATGTCCACCTTTACACCTCTATACATCCACACCTTAACTAAAAATTAAAAAGGCAGCGTATGTTAATTACATACCTGCCTCATTCCGCTTGTCGGCCCGGAGAGGCTCGAACTCTCGACCCCATGATTAAGAGTCACGTGCTCTACCAGCTGAGCTACGGGCCGTAAAACGACTGCAAAATTATAAAAAAATGAAACTAAAACGAAAAACAGATGAGAAAATAATATAACTCAGAAAATCAGTCAATTGTCCTGATCAACATCAAACCACTTATTCAAATGCCTGCTGTAATCTTCCTGAAAATCCCTGTGATGAAACTCATTGGTGCACCTGTTGTATATATATTCTTTTCCCCATTCTTCACCATTTTCAATTACCTCAGCTATTGCACCGGCAATGAAGTCAAGTTCATCATTCGTCATGGTGGGATGCAGTGAAACTCTTACCCACCCGGGCTTGAGTGAGAGATCCCCCGCTTCAATTCTGTCGGTTATTTCTTTCGAAAGCTGAAAGTCAACATTGAGCAGGTAATGTCCATAAGTGCCGGCACAGGAGCAACCACCCCTTACCTGAATACCGTACCTGTCGTTAAGCAGCCTAGTGACGAGGTTGTGATGTATGCCATCGGTGTAGAACGAAAAGACACCCAGCCGGCGGATAATATTGGGTGCAAGGATATGCAGACCTTTTATCCTGTTCAGTTTATTAAAAGCCCTCTTAACGAGTTCTTCTTCCCTCCTCTGGATCATTTCCACACCCATTTTTTCTTTCAGAAGAACGGCCAGTGCTGCCCTTATAGCCTGAAGAAAACCCGGGGTTCCGCCATCCTCCTTCACCTCAATGTCAGTAATATAACTGTAACCACCCCACCTGTTTGTCCATTTTACAGTACCACCCCCGGGAATGTCGGGTGCGTAGTTCCTGTATAATTTTTTGTTGAATACCAGCACGCCTGCACTGCCCGGACCACCCAGAAACTTATGGGGTGAAAAGAAGATGGCATCCAGCTGTTCCATAGGATCAGCGGGATGCATATCTATCTTCACATACGGTGCCGAAGCGGCAAAGTCAATGAAACAATATCCGTTGTGCTCATGCATTATCCTGGCCAGTTCGTAATAGGGCGGGATGTAACCTGTTACATTGGAACATGCCGAAAATGAGCCAATAAGCAAAGGACGTCCGGTATATTTTTTAATTTCTTTTCTCAGGTTATCAGGATCAACTGTTAGATCCGGTCCCGGTTCAAGCACCACCACATCGGCAAGTGTTTCAAACCATGAAGTGTGGTTTGAGTGATGCTCTATGTGGGTTATAAACACGACAGGGCGGTTCTTATTTGGTATGTCCCTGCATTTTTTGTAAGCATCAGTTTTGTTCAGACCGCAGTATGACAGCGCCTACTCGGGAACCTTCAGACCGAGTATACGCTGCAACTTTGCAATGGCTCCTGTCATGCCCGACCCAGTAAAAAGCAATACATCATCCTCACTGGCATTGACATGCTTTTTTAATACTGTATGGGCATGTTTATACGCGGCAGTCATTGCAGCACCCGTTGAACTCGACTCCGAATGTGTGTTGCCCACCAGACAACCTATCTCTTCGGAAATCTTCTTTTCTATTGGTGCATAGAGCCGCCCGCTGGCAATCCAGTCGGCATAAACAATCTTTTTACAACCGTAAGGCGTATCGATGCATGAATCAATGCCCACAATGTTTCTTCTGAAAGGCTCGAAATATTTTTCAAGATCAGTCATGATTATGCATGGTATTTAGGAATATAATCATTATTTATGTTCTAACGCTTTTTTCTTTACTTCCAGCCCGTAGATATCTGATATTTTCTGCAAATTAACATAATTTACAGTAGAAATTCATAAGATAGTAATAAACTCAAAAAAACAGGAAAGAACATGAAGCTTTTCATGAAATGAATGTATATCAACTGCCCTGAATTTCTTCGATTAAATGTCTGTGGCGAAATTGACAGAAAAGTAAATTCCCAGACCAGACCGAACCGGCATCAATTTTGAAAATTATTTCTTATATTTAAAACAACTACTTATATTGATTTTTAAAATTTTGAAAATGAATATGAAGCATTGTTTTTTTATGGTCTTTTTCCTGATATTTTTATCCGGATTTTCTCCGATTGCATCTCAGGAATATTTTGCGGAAAAGATTGACAGAGGCATTGTTGCACTGGTCATTAATGAAAGAAATGCCTACATAGGATGGCGTCTTTTAAGCAGTGATCCTTCTGATATAGGGTTCAATATTTACAGAAAGGAAGTAGGCTTGTCTGATTATGTTAAAATTAATGATATGCCGGTTACTGCCACGACGGATTATATTGACAATACGGTAAAGGCGGGGAGGGCTTACCGTTATATAGTCAAATCTGTTCTGGGCGCGAAGGAGAAAGATGAACCTGGCTGTGCCACGCTATTCATGCTTACTGGCAATCAGCCCTATTATTCGATAAAACTAAGGGACAACACGCGTCCGAAAAGGATTGGCATAGGAGATCTGGATGGTGATGGAGCATACGATTTTGTTGTTCAGCTACCCGATTTCAATGTTGATCCATATTATATGCCTGGTTACTGGGTCAGGAGTCCTGAACCTTACAGACTTGAAGCCTACACTTCGGAAGGGAAATTTTTATGGACATACGATATGGGCTGGTCAATTGAGACTGGAACCTGGTATGCACCATATCTTGTTTTTGACATAGATCAGGATGGTTATGCAGAGGTATATGCAAAAGCAGGGGAGGGTGATCCACGTGAAAGGGACGGACACGTGCTGGAAGGGGCTGAGTATCTGGTTAAGATAAACCCGAAAAACGGGACTGTCATGGCCCGCCAGCCATGGTTGTCGAAGGAAGGTTTTAACGGCGATTATAACTACTGGAGCAGAAATTTTCTTTCAGTCGCATATCTTGATGGAAGAAACCCGTATCTGATAATGCAGAGAGGTACCTATACAATAATTAAAACTGAAGCTCTCGACAGAAACATGAAGCGTTACTGGTACTGGGAAAGCACAGGTGAATATGATAAGTACAGGGGACAAGGTCAGCACGGAATAATGCAGGCAGATATTGATGGTGACGGAAGGGATGAATTGATTCCCGGCACCTTTGCACTGGACGATAACGGAAAACCCATATGGTTTACCGGGCTCAAGCATAATGATGTTGGTTATATCGCGGATATTGATCCGTCGCATCCCGGACTCGAGATATTTTACGGCATAGAATCGCGGTCGCAAAAGAACGGGGTATGTCTTGTAGAAGCATCCACAGGTAAGATTTTATGGGGATTTGAAGGTCCTACAACCCATGTGCACAGTCAGGGAATGGTGGGTGATATTGATCCGGATTATCCGGGTATGGAATGTTATGCCGGTGAGGCTAAGGGAGGCGACCAGTATTTCCTTTACAGTGCCTCGGGGAAAAGACTGTCGGATAAAAACATGGGTTCGCTAACTCCGAGGCCGCTGTGGTGGGATGCAGATAACTTGAAGGAAATAGAGATAAATAATCAAATAATAAAATTTAAAGGAGACACCCTGCTAAAAATAGAAGGGAAAGTTGTTTTTGTGGGTGACATAGTAGGAGATTGGAGGGAAGAAATTATTACCTGCCTTCCCGGTGAGCTGAGAATTTATTCCACCAATATACCTGCTGACAGCCGAAAGGTATGCCTGATGCAAAACCGTCAATACAGACTCCAGGCGGCGAATGCTTCAATGGGGTACTTTTACCCGCCTCAGATGAGTATTGAAAAATAACTTATTGTTTCTTTTCATCTGCTTGATGTATCACTCTTTGCGGGAAAGGAATCTCTATTCCTTCTCTGTCGAAAGCTATTTTCAGCCGTTTGCGAAGTTCTCCTGCCACTTCCCATTGTTTCAGGGGCTTTGTATCTCCCAGGATTTTTATGATTATTGCTGAATCAGCAAATTCGTTGACTCTCAGGAATTTGGGCGGGTTGATAATCAGTTCCTTAAAGTATGGATCTCTTGCAAGTTCTTCACCTGTCTGGTTAACTACCTGAATGACCTTTTCAAGATTTGAGTTGTAAGCTATGCCAATGTCGATATTAACCCTTGCAAAGTCTTTCGACTGGTTTGAAACAATCTTTATTTCCCCATGGGGTATGTGGTGGACTGTGCCGTTAATGTCGCGCAGTGTTGTTTTTCTGAGGCTTATATCTTCAACAACACCGCTTTTGTCGTTGATATTGATTACATCACCAATGCGGTACTGGTTTTCGAGGATGATAAAGAGACCTGTAATTATGTCGCGTATCAGGTACTGACCTCCGAACCCAACAGCCAGACCCACAATACCTGCGCCAGCAAGCATGGGTCCGATATCCAGCCCAGCTTCCTTCAATATCATCAGCACAGCAATAATTATTATTACTATGCTTATGGCTCCGGTGAAAATACGAATCAGGGTGTCTTCTCTCTGTCTTTCTGCTTCTACGGTCATGGTCTCATCGCGAACCACTGCAATTCTAACAGCCCTGTCAATTATTCTGGAAATAATCCGGTTAAGTATCCATGCTGCTACTGCAATCAGAACTATTTTGATTCCGTGCGACAGTAACCAGGGAACAATTTTTTCCGACCATTCTTTGATTTGTTCTTCCATATTATCTGAATAAACAGTTTTAAACAATCATCCGGGTGCCTCAAAGGTATAAAACATATAAGAAAATTTCATGATTTCTTCATCTGGATACCAATAGGTTTGTTAATGTTGAACAAAAATCTTTTAAATATGACAGGTAATAATTTCTCATCAAGATCTTGTCTGTCAGTACTATTGTTACTGACATTTTACGTTTCAGCTGAATCTCAGGAACCAGGAATTTCACAGCAAAACGAAAAGTCTGGCGGTAATGAACCCATACATTCTTTTTACGGAGGAGTGACATATGGTAATAACATGATTTATCTGGGAACTAATCTGTCGGAGGATAAACCGTTTTATTCGGGTACTCTGATATATGGTTATAAAAATAAAGTTTTTCTTTCGGCCTCAGCAAGCCATTTGACGGCATTTGATCCACTGGTTTCTTTCTCATCGGTTGCCGCAACTTTCGCACATAATTTAAATTCCTGGTTTGATGTTTCTGGCGGAGTGTCGGGCTTTATTGTAAATAAAAATCTGACCGACACATTATTCAGCAATTTTGTATATGGTAATATTTCATTGGGGCTTGATTGGAGGATTCTATATACAAATATTTCAGCCGGAGGAGTTCTTTCTGAATCTGGCAGTTTTTATTTAAATATCAAAAACTCGCGATATTTCGAAACTCCGACCTTCATGAATGGCAAGGCATATTTTTCATTAGAGCCCTATGTTAACCTTATGTTTGGGAATCTTACTAAAACAACCACATCTGAAGGAACAACCATAGGCGTATCGGCTCCATTCAAGCCTTCCAGGCAATCGGGTCAGCATTCTTCCGGCACTTCTGTTGTAACTACAACGTATTTCAGTGTAATTGAAGCAGATTTCGGTCTTCCTGTTACATTCAATGCCGGCAATTTTTCACTGGAAGTTGAACCCGGATATATGTTGCCAGCTTATAACACCAGCAGCAGCGATGTTCAGAGTCCTGAAGGTTTTACCTTGCTTGTAACTCTTTTTTATAGGATATTTTAGATTATCAGATACCCGCAAAAAATCTTTTAATTTTTCATCATATCTTCATTTTCAGCTACTTAGATTTGATATGAAATTAACCTTAAAATTTTAGAAAGATGAAAACAAGAATCTTCATGACAGTAATGGCTCTTATAATCAGTGGAGCAATAATGGCTCAGAACACACAGCAAAACAGAGCCCAGACAAAGACACAAACGCAGGTTCAGACTCAGGAGTCTGTAAAGACCCAGACTCAGACGCAGGCAGGTACAATGACCCAAACCCGTAACCAGCAGATGGAAAGTGTTCAGGCACGGTCTGAAGTAAGAAATCAGGAAAAGTTATCAAAGGGTGAGAAGCAGGCAAGAGCTCAGGAGAAGAAAGAGCTGAAGAAACAGCAAAAGGAATTGAAGAAGCAGCAGAAGGAGCAAAACCGTGAGCAGTACAGAGAACAGGAAGAGACCGCTACAATGAACAAGGGTGCCAGGAGTTCAACTCCTCAGAGGAATGCGGTTAAAACTGCAAGAAGTTCAGGTACAGGCCGGAAATAGTTCAGTATTTTTAAAATTCAAAAAAGCCCTGATTATAAATTGATTCAGGGCTTTTTTATTTAGCAGGTGGTTTACATGGTGCTGAATTCATTTCATCAAATCTTCATTTTTAAATATTTAAATTCGGGATAATTGAATCCTGCTGGAACTATTTAATATTATGTCATGAAAACAGGAAATATTGAAATACCATATAATAGTAGGGGTATTATATTAGTGACTAACTTTCTGATCTTATTTTCTTTTGCTGGATATTCTCAAACTGATGAAATAACTTCAATATCCGATACTGCGGGAAAGGTGGACAAGTCCAGAAGCATTTTATATACAGGTGGAGGTTATGGGAGCAACATGATTTATCTGGGATCCTCAATCTCCGGAAGCAAACCTTATGAATATTATTTTCTTTCATGCAATATTACAAAGTCTCTGTCAATTTCAGCATCAGGTGTTCATATTATGGATTTAAGTCCAATTATTTCGTATTATAATTTTTCCTTGAGTTACAGTCGTGTTTTTAATTCATGGTTTGACATTTCATCAGGAGTTTACAGGTATCAGGTTAACAGTTCCATGCCCGATACTTTCATGACAAGTTTCAGTTACGGCGATTTTACTGCCGGGTTCGACTGGAAAATTCTTTACTCTCAAATATCGGCCGGAATTTTTTTAACAGGTAAACCCCAATTATATTTTCAGCTTAAAAACTCGAGATATTTTAATATTTTAAGTTTCTCCGGAGGGAAAACATCAATTTCTGTTAATCCTTATGTATCAGCACTTTTAGGGAACCTTATCACTGCTGAGACATATTCAGGGGAATATGTGATTACTACTACGCATGAATATATCAATCCGGCTGCACCTTCTGCAGTAACAGGCAAAACTTCTCCGGGTTATGGTTCTGGAGGTGGATATGGTTCGGGTTATGGCGGTGTTTCAGGGCAGTCAACCAGCAGCGGCACAACAACTACCACAACAACTACAGTAACTACTACAACTTCGGTGCTCTATACTGAAACATTCTACAAAAAAAATTTCGGACTTATTAATGCTGAGATCGGCCTTCCGGTTTCTTTTAATACTGAAAGATTCATTTTCGAGGTAGAATTAAATTATGTATTACCTGCCTACAATTACCCGGGATTTCGTTTCAAAGACGGATTTGTATTTATGATGAGCGGGATAATAAAGATCTTCTGAACGATACAATGCCCATCTTTATAAAGTGGCGAGGGGATTAGAGGTGTGTACATTTTTTTCAGAACGATACAGTTACAGTGTTTTTCCTTAACCGGAGTTGTCTAAAAGCCTCTTTATTTTTTACTCCTGAATCCTTTCCCGTTTCCCTGCCCGGCTGACGCCAGTGAGACAGTCCCCACGGTGGAAAGTTCTCACATGAACTACCGAAATACAATGAATTTAGGAGTCCCGCTTTGTGGAATAAATTCCACGGAGATCCCGATAGCGAAGCGTATCGGGATCTATTGAATTACATATAAGCTCCACACCAGGAGTATCAAGAGATTAATTAATTGTCGGGGTGGTCAGACTTCCCGAGGATTCGGGACAGGCTCCCAGACGACCACTTTTTAATTGTCGGGGTGGTCAGACTTCCCGATCGTTCGGGACAGGCTCCCTGACGACCATCCCGACAGGTCGGGATACGCTAACCAATTGTATAAAAAAAAGAGAATGAGAAATAACCTCACTCTCACTCATTTCTGTCGGGGTGGTCAGACTTCCCGGGTGTTCGGGACAGGCTTCCTGACGA
>JBASIK010000037.1:0-8573 GCA_049654745.1 Bacteroidales bacterium | reverse complement strand
GTAAAATTTGAGGCCGGCCGGTTCATATATAAATCTGAAAGAGATATCAGGTATACTGCTTGCTGCAATTGTTATAATAGTTTCACAACCTGCAGCGGCACAGGTATTGCCTGCGCAGGACACTGCCGGAAAATCAATACTTAAAATAAAAGATGTCTCTGGTATCCCATGGGAGTATCCTTCACGTTCACCTCTTTTCCTCGACCTGCCTAAAAACATTTCTTCAACAGCTGTTTATGACCCCGACAGAAATGAATATATAATTTATCAGAAGGTCGGACCTTTCAATTACCGCACTCCGGTAAGGATGAGCCCTGAAGAATATAGAAAGTACGAATTTGAAAGGAGGATGAGAGAGTACTGGAATATGAGGCTCTCGGGGGATGAAACAGGCTACAGGTCGTCAATTATTCCTCAGATAGAAATTGGTGGTGAAGCCTTCGATAAAATTTTTGGCAGTAATGTTATAAATATTGTTCCACAGGGTTCGGCAGAACTAATTTTTGGTATAAATATTTCCCGCACTCAGAATCCTACTCTTTCCGAGAAACTGAGGACTATACCGACATTCGATTTCAAGGAAAAAATCCAGATGAATGTTACAGGAACCATCGGCGATAAGCTTCAGCTGGGGGTCAATTATAATACTGAGGCGATGTTCGAGTTTGAAAACAGAACAAAACTTCAGTATGCCGGTAAGGAGGATGAGATAATTAAAAAAGTGGAAGCAGGCGATGTTACCCTGCCGCTTACCGGTACTCTCATTACAGGCAGTTACAGCCTCTTCGGACTGAAAACGGAGATGCAGTTCGGTAAGCTTACTGTAACTACAGTAATGTCGCAGCAGAAAGGTGAATCGTCGGTTTTAGAGGTAAAAGGAGGCGCACAGCTTAGCACATTCGACATACCTGCTGATGAATACGAGGCTAACAGGCATTTTTTCCTCTCCCAATATTTCAGGGACATTTTCGATGATGCCATGAAAAATTTGCCGGTCATAAGTTCAGGCATAAACATCGAAAGGATAGAAGTGTGGATCACAAATAAGACCAGCAGGTTTGAGGAAGGAAGCAACAGAAACATAGTAGCCTTTATGGACCTGGGTGAAAATGCTTCCCATATATACAATAAGGTTCCTGCTTTTCAGGCAAAACCTGGTGCCAAGCCCAATCCCGATAATTCGGTAAACAACCTGTATGATGAGTTGATAAACAATTATCCTGATGTAAGGGAAACAGACAGGATTACAGATGCTTTCAGCAGCCTGTACCCTGATTTTCAGATAGGAAGGGATTTTGAAAAAATAGAAAATGCCAGAAAGCTGAGCGAAAGGGAGTATACACTGAACAAACAACTGGGATTTATATCCCTTAATACAGCTCTTAATACTGACGAAGTACTGGCTGTGGCTTTCGAGTATACAATGAATGGCCAGGTTTATAGGGTGGGCGAATTTTCAACCGATGGAATAAACGCACCTAAAGCACTTATAGTTAAATTAATAAAAGGAACCACACTAAGCCCGCGACTACCTACCTGGAAGCTGATGATGAAAAACATCTATTCAATAGGAGCCGGCAGGGTAGAAAGAAAGAATTTTGAGCTTCATGTTCTTTATCAGGACGATAAAACCGGTAATGCAATAAATTATATCCCCGAAGGAAATCTTTCAAATAAGATTCTGCTGCAGGTCCTTCGGCTTGATAACCTTAATTCCCAGCTCGACAGGGAGCCCGATGGAGTTTTTGATTTTATAGAGGATGCTACAATAATGTCGGCGAGGGGTAGAATAATTTTCCCTGTTAATGAACCTTTCGGGAGTTATCTTCGTAAGCAGTTTAACGATCCGAAAATTGCAGATAAATATGTTTTTCAGGAACTTTACGATTCAACTCAAACTATAGCAAGGCAGATAGCTGAAAAGAACAAATTCAGGCTCGTAGGTCAATATTCTTCTGCCTCCGGTTCAGAAATACAGCTGAATGCCACAAGTATTCCGCAGGGTGCTGTTAAAGTGACTGCAGGAGGTGTTGTGCTTACTGAAAACATTGATTATACGGTTGACTACAACCTGGGAACGGTGAGAATAATAAATCAGGCCCTCATCGATTCTGAAACACCCATTCAGGTATCCCTTGAAAGTAACCAGTTTTTCGGTTTTCAGACAAAGACACTTGTGGGAACACATCTGGATTACAGGATATCAGAGAATTTCAATATTGGAGGTACGATATTGCATCTTAACGAAAGGCCCTTTACCCAGAAAGTGAATTTCGGAGAAGAGCCAATTTCAAACACAATCTGGGGTATGAATGCCTCATACAGGTCGCAGTCGCAATTACTTACCAACCTGGTGGACAAACTTCCGTTTCTTAACACGAAGGCCCCATCGGCAATTTCATTTTTTGGAGAATTTGCAAATCTTATTCCTGGTCATTCAAGGGCCATTTCAAGTGCCGGTAATTCTTATATTGATGATTTTGAGGCAAGTGAAATACCTCTTGATCTGAAATCGTTCAATGCGTGGTCAATTGCGAGCATACCACAGGGTCAGGATCAGCTTTTCCCTGAGGCGAGGCTCAATAATAATCTGGCGAGCGGATATAACAGGGCCCGTCTTGCATGGTATGTGATTGATCCCCTTTTTCTTCGCAACGGATCCTCCACTCCCTCGCATATTAAGGAGAATCCCGATGAACAGTCGAGTCATTTTGTAAGAGAAATTTTTGAAACGGAGATTTTCCCATATAAGGAGAGTCCGAGTGGCGTGCCGACAACTATCGGAGTGCTTAATGTGGCATTTTATCCTTCTGAAAGAGGGCCTTATAATTTTGACACCTATCCTTCGGCTTTTTCTGCAGGGCTCAATAGCAATGGTTCACTCAGGAACCCGCGTTCGAGATGGGGTGGAATGATGAGGGAGATACTTACAAGCGATTTTGAAGCCGCCAATATTCAGTACATAAAGTTCTGGCTGATGGATCCTTTTGTGGAGAATTCTGAGCATAAGGGTGGAGATCTGTACATTAACCTCGGCAATATTTCTGAAGATATTCTTAAAGATTCAAGGAAGAGTTTTGAAAACGGCCTTCCCGGTTCTCCGGAAGTAAAAAATGTTGATACTACTGCATGGGGCCGCGTACCTACAGTGCAGGCGGTGGTTCATGCTTTTGACAATGATCCGCAATCTCGCCAGTATCAGGATGTCGGTCTCGACGGACTGAAAGACAATGATGAGAGAACATTTTATGAAGATTATATTCAGAAACTTCAATCGATTCTCGCTCAGGAAGCATATGAAGAGTTTGTTAAAGATCCTTCGGGTGATGATTTTCATTATTTCAGAGGTTCGGATTATGACAGGCTGAAGCTGGGGATTCTAGACCGCTACAAACGGTACAATGGGATGGAAGGTAATTCGCCTACAGCTGAGATGTCGCCTGAAAATTATCCGACAAGTGGCTCCACACTTCCCGATATGGAAGACATAAACAGGGATAATACACTGAGCGAGACCGAAAGCTATTACCAGTACAGGGTAAGCCTGAGGCCAGAGGATATGGTTGTCGGGAAAAATTTCATCGTTGATGAAATAGAGTATACAGCAACATTTGCCAACGGACAAAAATCAAAAGTGAAATGGTACCAGTTCAAAATTCCCATAACTGACTATGAAAAAGTGATTGGTGCCATAAGGGATTTTAAGTCGATAAGATTTATGCGAATGTTCCTCCGCAACTTTGAAGAGCCAATAATAATGAGGTTTGCAAAGCTCGATCTTGTCAGGGCAGAATGGAGGAAATACAATATTGCTTTCAAGGAAGGAAGTGAAAGAATAACAATACCTGAGCAGGAAGATGGATCTTTTGAAATAAGTTCAGTCAGTATTGAGGAAAACAGCGGCAAGCTTCCGGTAAATTATGTTTTGCCTCCGGGGTTTACAAGAATAATAGACCCCTCAAATCCACAGCTGCGGCAACTTAATGAGCAATCTATGGTATTAAGGGTGCATAATCTGGAAGATGGTGATGCAAGGGCGGCATTCAAGAACGTAAATCTCGATATACGTCAATACCGGCAGCTTAGAATGGAGGTTCATGCTGAAGCCCTTATAGGGGAACCATTGATGGATAATGAGCTAACAGCTTTCATAAGAATAGGCTCAGACTACAAAGGCAATTTTTATGAATATGAAATACCATTGAAGCTAACTCCTCCCGGGCGTTATAATAACAATAACGATAGTCATCGTGCCATAGTATGGCCTGAAGAGAACAGATTTATTATCGATCTTTCTATCTTTCAGGAAGCCAAACAGGCAAGAAACAGGGCGATGTCGGAACCGGGTTCTACCCTGAGTGTTTCAGACGTTTTTGTTTATAATCACGGAAATCACAGAATTTCAGTGTCTGGAAATCCGAATCTGAGCAATGTCAAGGTGATTATGGTAGGTGTCAGAAATCCTTCAAAAACAAGAAATCCTGCCATAGATGATGGCCGGCCAAAGTCGGGTGAGGTATGGGTTAATGAATTAAGATTGAGTGATTTTGTGGAGAATAGCGGTTGGGCTGCAAATGCACACCTTCAGGCAAGACTTGCCGACTTTGGAATAGTTGATATGGTTGGCCAGACAAGCACCCCCGGATGGGGAAGTATTGAGAAAAAAGTGAATGAAAGAAGCAAGGAACAGGTTGTAAAATATGATGTGTCATCCACTCTTGAGATGGGAAAATTCTTTCCAGAAAAAGCCAATATAAGACTGCCTGTCTACCTGGGGTATTCCGAAGCTGTAATAAAACCACAGTTCAATCCTCTCGACCCTGATGTGCCTCTTAAGAGCGCTCTGGTGGAAGCAAGAAACAAAGCTGAAAAGGATTCAATTAAATCAATATCAGAAGATTATTCAAGACGGAAAACACTGACAATCAGCAATGCAGGTGTATATATCAGGGGTAAAAGACCACATATGTGGGATCCGGCCAATCTGAGCTTCAATTACACATATAACGAAATTTACAGAAGTAACATAAAGACTGAGATTGATCTGGAAAAGAATATCAGGGGTGGAATAAATTATAATTTCGAAGGCCAGCCTGCCAATATAGCACCATTTAAAAACATGCGTTTTCTGAATTTTTCTGCCCTCAGACTAATAAAGGATTTTAACTTCTATGTATTCCCCCGTAGTATTTCATTCAGAACAGATCTGAGCAGATATTACAATGAGGTAATAACAAGGAATATAAATAATCCGTTCCTGAAGGTAACTCCATCTTACCGTAAAGATTTTGAATGGAGCAGGATTTATGATATTAAATATGATATTACCAGGCAGTTGAAGTTTGATTTTACGGCAACCAGTATTGCACGTATTGATGAGCCACCGGGTGGAGTTGATAAAAGAAGGTATCAGTCGGAATATGAAAACTGGAAGGATTCAGTGCTTACAAATCTTAAAAATTTTGGCCGTACAACCACATACAGTCATTTTATCAATATAAATTACAATCTTCCAGTAAACAAGCTTCCACTGCTGGGGTGGACAAATGCCAACCTTCGTTACGGTGCCGATTATACATGGCTGGCAGGTCCGTTATACCCCGATACAATGAATATTAACCTCGGGAATACAATTAAGAATCATAATGAGCTAACCTTTACTGCCAGCGGAGCATTTACAACACTTTATAATAAATTGAAGTTCCTGCGGGATATAGAAAACAATACAAGGCCTGACGCACGCCTGAGAATGAGACCGGAATTCAAAACCGTTACTTATACAAGGGAAAAAGTGAGTTTCAGACCGGGAGTAGCCCGTTCAATTACCCATAACCTTAAAACACAGGATGTTTCGGTAAAAGTTTACGACAGCTCTGGCAGGGAGATTAAGGGCAAGATGTCAATAGTAAATGAGAACAGAATAACCTTTGCGGCCGATGAGGAGGTTAACAATGCACGCGTGGTTGTTGAAGGCCAGGTTGTAAAGAAACGCAGTCCGGCAATAGTTGCAGGAGAATACTTTGTACGTGCTTTGCTTGGCCTCAGAAACGTGTCTCTGACCTTTACAAACAGTCAGGGACAGATACTACCCGGATTCATGCCCGAAACTAATTTTCTCGGAATGAGCAGGTACAATAACTTACTTGCACCCGGGTTACCATTTATTTTGGGCTATAACGACAGGAACTTTTTTGACAGAGCCGCTGCCAACGGATGGCTTTCAACCGATACACTCCTGAATACACCGGCTACATTTAATAACGGGCAGACTATTTCAGCAAGAGCACTTGTTGAACCTTTCCCGGGTCTCAGAATTGACCTCACTGCCGACAGAAGGTTTAATGAGGCCGTTTCGGCATATTATATCGCTGACAAAAACGGTAATTTCCCCGACAGTACAAGAAACAGGATTGTAACGGGTAACTTCACTATCTCAGTTATATCGTGGGGGACAGCATTCGAGAAAATATCCAAGAAGAACGATTATGATTCACCCACATATGAAGCATTCAGAAAATATACAGAAATAATTTCTGCCAGGAGGGGTGAAGAAAGGAGAAATATTGACCCCGGTTATAACCCGGATGTTGACCCTGTAACGGGAAATCCTATCGAAGGTCCTTATAAAAATGGATACGGCAAAACATCCCGGGAGGTTCTAATTCCGGCATTCCTTGCAGCATACACGAAGACAGACCCGAAGAAGGTTACTCTCGAAACTTTTCCATCCGCATTGAAAATGATGCCTAACTGGAGAATCAATTTTGACGGCCTATCTCGATTCAGTTTCATACAGTCAGTCTTCAGATCTGTTAACCTGGCGCACCAGTATAGAAGTACTTTTTCGATAAGTTCATTCACTACTAATCTTAAATATTCACCTGATGATAAAGGTGTTAGCCAGGTAAGAGACCTTCAGTACAATTTTATTCCTGAGTATGAAATAAATGTAGTAACCATAAATGAACAATTCAGCCCTCTGATAAATATTGACATGAACTGGAAGAACAGCCTGACTACCAGGCTGGAATGGAGAAAGTCAAGGACAATCGCGTTGAATCTGACAAGCAATCAGATTGCTGATGCACGAACAAACGAAATTGTATTTAGCGCAGGGTATAGATTTGACAATGTCCAGATAATAATTAATACAGGTGGCAGACAGAGGGCACTGAAAAGTGATCTTAATGTTAGATTTGATTTTTCGGTAAGGGACAATAAGACTATAGCCCGGAAAATCATAGAAAATGTAAACCAGCCAGTGGTTGGTTCAAAAGTAATTACTATTGGGACAAGTGCAGATTATATTCTCAGCGACAGATTCAGCCTGCAGGTTTTTGCCGACCATACAATGAATAATCCGTTTGTTGCAAGTACATTCCCGACTTCAAATACCAATTTCGGTTTCAGCCTGAAGTTCACACTTGTACAGTAGTATACCGGTAAAAAGTGTTACACATTTAAGATTTTTGATATTTCCGTTTTAAAAGAAATGACTAAACTTAAATGGTAATAAGTTAAAATTTATTTATTTTTGGTACAGGTTAAATTTTAAAGTCAAATCATAATATTAAAACGCTATGAATATTCCTGATAATCTGAAGTATACGAAAGACCATGAATGGCTCAGAGTGGAAGGGGAATTTGGTGTTGTGGGCATAACAGATTTTGCCCAGGGTGAACTGGGAGATATTGTTTTTGTTGAAATCGGAACTTTAGGGGAGACTCTTAAAAAAGGTGAGCCTTTTGGTACAATAGAAGCGGTTAAGACAGTATCGGATATTTTTATGCCTGTGAGCGGTGAAGTTCTGGAAGTGAATCCGGAAATTGAAAGTTCACCTGAACTGGTAAATAAGGATCCTTATGGAAAAGGCTGGATGATACGTATAAGAATAGCGGATCCCTCTGAGATAAATGACCTTCTGACTTCTGAAGCATACAAGACTCTGGTGGGAGCCTGAAAGGGTTGTTGTATATCTGAATGAGTGATCTGTGTGTGAAAAACCGGATTTCAGGAGTTGTATTTTTTTACAACGTTATACTAAAGCGACTGTAATTGATCAGCAGATTGCTTCAATGGTTTTTTATTATACAGGCAAAGAGAGTTCACATAATATTTACAAGTCACCGGCTGTATTGAAAATAAGTGGCAAGGATTCTGAAATATTAAAAGGAGTTATTGATAGTTTGCTTGTTCAGGAGAAGGAAGTTTTTACAGATTGCCTTAGTATAATGCCAATGTCGAGAGCAGTTTTCTTAGAAGGGAAAATTAATCAGCAATTTTTCAGTACTTACCTATTAAAGGAAGAAAAAAGATGGGAATACTGGAGGAACCCGTATCATCCATCGTATTACAGGGAAAAAGAGTTGATTTAAAGAGTTTTCTTCACTTCCACTTCCTTGTAAGCTTCAATGATATCGCCCACTTTGATGTCGTTAAAGTTTTTGATATTTAAGCCGCATTCCAGTCCGCTGGAAACTTCCTTTACATCGTCTTTAAATCGTTTCAGTGAGCCCAGTTCACCGGTGTAAACGACTATACCATCTCTAATAATGCGGACTTTTGAATCTCT
>JBASIK010000036.1:0-35911 GCA_049654745.1 Bacteroidales bacterium | reverse complement strand
GTTCGATGGTTCGATGGTTCAAGGGTTCGATGGTTAAAGGGTTCGATGGTTAAAGGGTTCGATGGTTCAATGGTTCGATTGTTCGATTGTTCAATTGTTCGATTGTTCAATTGTTCGATTGTTCGATTGTTCAATTGTTCGATTGTTCAATTGTTCAATTGTTCGATTGTTCGATATTATTCTTTTGTTTGATTATGGCTGGTTTCTACGTGGTTAAGGGCCGAGGTACAGATTTAATGGGACAAATCGCAATGACTCATAAAAAAGGTACGTGCTTGCCCGCTGTACTGCCATTCGGCAGTCATGCGGGGATTAACGTGTATCCCGATTAAAATCGTTAACGCGGATTGACGCAGGTTTTTACCAATTGCGCCGGGTGTGAAGATTCCGTTTTCAAAAAACATCTCGTCCCGGCGCCAAAAAATGTTTTAATCCTTCGCTACAAACATGTCCCTCCTACGGAGCTATTTATTTAGAAATGAATAATATTAAAGCCCCCTACCAGGTGGTTTGGGGGTAATTATTAATACATTGATGCTAATGAATTCTAACCAAAAAATCATCAAAAAATAAAATACCTGATACTTAATATTGATGATGTTTGTTTATTATTTATATTTTTAACTTTATATGGCATTATTTAGATATAATAATAAGGAAAAGAGAATAAAATAATAATATTAATCTTTTTTACAGATGAAATAAAAATTTTAAAAGGAATTAAAATTTAGGTTGTAGGCACAGTAAAAAAGATAGTTTCCCCGATCATCCCGGCAGTCTGCTTAATAGTTTCCCCCTTCCCCGCAGCAGCCTGCCGGGATTCATATTTTTCTTAGTATTAATGCCTGCCTGCCGTAATAAAGTCTTCTAACCTTGATCTGAAAACCCCTTAAATTATCATTTGATTGAGCTATGGAATCAATCACCAAACTGAACCCAGTCTACTTCTACCGGATTGTCTCCTTTCAATAAAACCACAAGATGGTGTACTCCTTTCGGTGAATTCTTTATCCTGCCCCTTATTGTCGCCCATTCCGCTCCCGCCGGTATCTTCACCTCTCCAAGCAGGATACCATTAACACCATCAACCTTAATCTGAAGAACCGAACCTGCCTGAGATAACGCCCTTACACTAACAGATTTCACCTTCTTACTCTCGAAATCCACCGAATTATATTTCACCCATGAATTCTGAACCCCAAGTCTGATTTTCCAACCCTTGAAAATGTTTAGTGTATCGATAAATGCCAGCGAAACACCTTTGTCACTGATCTGACTGTATCTGTCAATCTCTATTCTGTCCCGCGCCAATGTCAAACCCACCCCTCTCAGCGTTGGTACCACTTTCCTAATTGTGCCATCAGCATTGAAAAAAAGGGAATCAATTCTTGCAGACCTGTTCTTATCGAACTTCGGCGAATAATCATTATGATGATAAAAAAGATACCACTGCCCGTTATACTCAACTATCGAATGATGATTTGTCCAGCAGCCTGTAGGAGATTCGTCCATTATCACGCCAGCAACTTTAAAAGGCCCCATCGGACTATCTGCAATGGCATACTCCAGCCTTTCTGTCTTGTTTTCAACATGAGGATATGTCAGATAATATATGCCGTTTCTTTCAAAAACAAATGGTCCTTCAATCAAACCCTTAGCCGGTAGATTAGCTATTACGGCCGGTTCTGAATCGAGTTCAAGCATATTCTCCTTAAGCTTTGCCACAAAAATTCTGTTCAATGAATAATAGAGATATGCCTGTCCATCTCTGTCAATCAATACACAGGGATCGATTCCTCGAACACCTTTAATAGGTTCAGGTTGAGGAATATATGGACCTTCAGGTTTGTCTGCAATTGCAACTCCAATGGTAAAACCTTTTCCATACTTTGCATTGACATTGGCCGGAAAATAGAAATAATATTTGCCGTTTCTCTCCACACAATCAGGAGCCCACATGCTGAACGAATTAGTATCAACCCAGTTTACATTGTACTGACTTACAATAACTCCGTGATCTGTCCATTCTGTCAGGTTTGAAGAGGAAAATACATGATAGTCTTCCATACAGAACCAATCCTTGCGCAGAAAACGTTCAGGTGCAGGAATATCATGAGATGGAAACAAATAAACTTTTCCGTTAAAAATCCTTGCAGTAGGATCGGCCGTAAACTGGTTTCTTATTATCGGATTTTGTGCATATAATCCAATAAATAGCCCAGAAGTGAGCACATAAAAGATAAATGAGATAAGCCTGAACTTTTTCATCGTTTAAAATATTTTTAAAATTGAAAGAAATTATCTATTTAACAATTCATTTACAGCGTTTGAAAGGAAAACATAAGCAGCTGAAATGTCTATCACATATTCGTTTTCACCCCAGAAGAAAGGCCAATCTTCTTTATTTTCCGGATAATCGGGCTGAAGCATCAACAGACCAGGGACAACTCCTCCAGCTATAAAACTGAAATCTGCTCTGTTATTACCATAAGCTATCTCCTTAGAACGTGCTCCAACAGCCGAAACAAACGAAATATTCGAATATGGATGACAACCAAAAATATAATTTAATCCTTTGAAAACATATTCTTGTCCAATAAGATCAGGGAAATATTTAATTGCATAATAATTTGTAATTGCAAAGCCTATTACTCCGTTATTACCTCCCCAACCTCTTCCAGTAATTGGAACCCCGTAAGGATTCTCTTTTGCATACCTGTCAATTATCTCCTTATATTTTACCACATACTCCCGAAGTTTTGATTTATATTCATTATCCATATAAGGTATTGCCTGCAATGCTCCGGTTAAATTTAAACCCCTTCCTCCTGCTGATTTTTCGAGGGAGGTCCATAATAGTTCATTAAAGCGTTTCGCATATTTATCCTCTTTTGTTGTAATATATAATTGCAGCGCCGCATTCATCTCACTGGCACCGGCAAACATTTGCTGACCTTGCTGACCGGGTGCTTGTTGCTTACTGACATTTTCGTCCCACAGTTTTATAGCTGCTGCCAGACATCTATCAGCCAGAGGTTTATTAAAATCTTTTAATGCCCGATAAGCTGCTGCAAGAGCACCTGAAGTTGATAAATCCAGAAAAGAAGAACGTGTGGTAAATACCCATCTGTCATCCAGAGTACCGCTCGATTTTCCATCCGATTCATAAGGTTTAAGATCCGGGTTATAAGGAAGATTGTCTGTCTCATTTATTGCATCACCAAGATGATGGTACTGATGAAGATTTGGTACAATAATTCCCCTCACAGGATGACCTATGTTCTCAACCTGAGCAACAAGATTCAACGCCCCGTGCTCTATCTGCTGAAGAATATCAGGCTTTCCATCAGGACGATGGATATCAACATACCTTGTTTTCTGATCAATAAATGTTTGATCCCGGTCGACGTGAAACTTTTCCCATGTATCCACAAGATTTAAAACAACACTTACATGCGACCCTGTCTGAATATCAAAGTCACCTGCATCAAACCATCCTCCTACATTCAAACCAGGGATACGCTCCAGTGGCTTATATTTTGTGTCAGTTGAGGAGCCCATTCTGTAACCATCAAAGTGTTGATGATTTAAAGGTGCCTGTAATGCGTCATCCAGATATGGAACACCATGCCAGACTCTGTAAGCTTCGTTAACCATCATATGGTCCATTTGTACAGGAAAGAAAACATCCATCGTAGGATGCCATATGTTGTTGTACACATCATTACTGATAATAAAAGAATTGGTTGAATAATTTCCATATTTAATAAAGTAAACCCCCGGTTCTTTCACAGCAGTAAAATCAAATTTCAAATAATTATATCGTGTATATCTTCCCCAGTTTAAAACACTGGCTGTCAACTTTTCAACAACTTTCCCATCCTGAGTCACCTGATAAAGTGACACATTTTTTAGTGGGGTATCATTTTTATCAAGCTCAATAATTGCGACTTTTTCCTGTGCTGGATGATAACCTACCTGCGAATACTGAATTACGGGATCTCTCTTCCAGCCCGGTATTCCATAAGGTTCAACATACCATTGAAGGACGTTTCCAGTCTTCTTTGAAGGTAAAAGGCTTCTAACCACAAACCACCCATTCTGCGCAAGTATTCTGCCATCAAAAAGCATCAGATCCGAATTTAACGCAACAATTTTTATTCTGTTTTCAGGATCTTCAGGGGCCATTATAATTGTTTTTCCAGTGGCCAGAGGCATTGGAATAAGATATTCATTTCTTCCTCTGTCGTCAAACGTAGAATGACCTGCATATTGAATAACCTTATTACTGTTAGGAGCTACAGTTGTGATACTCGATGGATATAATGGAAAAAGACCTGGTTTTCCGTCAATTAAATAAGTTTTCCGGAAATAAGCCGATGGAATAAATTCAATATTCAGGCCTGCGTGCCCTTCAAGTTTTTCAGGAAGAGGCTTATCAAGGATAACACTTATAATTACCCCGCTATCTTTTTCTGTTACACTTATTCTTGAATCGAAATCATAATCTCTGTATCTCAGAGTTATATCAATTGTATTGGTTTCTTTGTTAACCTTCCTGTCAACAACAGAAGGAACCAGATCCCATTGTTCGGGTGTATTCTGCAGCCTGACGGCTCCTCCTGTCACAGTCCTTACTCCATGATGAATTATTTCTATTCCAGCAGTTTTCTCATCATTGAACATTCCTGTATATTGGTTGCTGAAAACCAGGATATTAACACCAGGAGCTTCAAAATAATCGAGTTCATTCAACTTCAGCTTCTGACATAGAGATATGCCCGAAAAAAAGAAAATGAAAACTCCGGAACAAATAAATATTTTCAGCTGTCTGAATCTTTTCACCTGTTCTGAAAACATTGCCTTCATAATAATTCTATTTAAGTAATTCATAATCAATTCGATAAATTAATTTAAATTCAGTTCGTTATCGAAACAAGCGATTGATAATTAATTATTTTTGTCTGAATTTATCCTGAACCAGTCAAAATCGGCATACCCGCCCGGACTCCTGGTGGCATAATTGAATAACCCGAACCTGTAACCCATAAAATGAGGCATGGTGTATTCCATTTTCAACTGATTTCCAATGGATTTCCAGGTCTTACCATCGGTGCTGAAATAAAACTTCGCCACATCGGCCAGGTCTCTGAAATCGCATTCTGCTTTCAGATAAACCTTTTTCCCTATTAAGGGAACTCTTTCAATCTCAACTGGTTTACCCGACTGAGCATTTACCATCACGACATATTTTGCGCCATTCTCATCTTTCACCCCTACCTGTCCAAACTTGCGCTGCAGGAGTGCCAGTCCTGCAAAATCACCCTCTTTCATTCCTGACACGTCAAGGCAGGTTGAGCCTGAGCACACTGGCCCGAACGTCCTCTGGGTGAGAGTGTTTCTTGCCATCAGAAAAAGTGTATCAACCCTGCCTGTTCTAAGTCTCAGCCAACCCTTCCTCTCAGTAACCGACCACAGGCTGTTATCCGGGTTATGATTCCACTGCCATACTAGAGGTAACGGTGGTTCACCTTTGCGCCTGCTGAACTCATCCGGTGCCACAATGCCAGGTATCAATCCCCTGCTTGCAGGTAGCTCTAAAATATCAGGCACTTTACCATCTATCCCCAACACAGGCCAATCGTTCTCCCATTTAACCGGCACAAGATAAGGTATACGCCCCACAGAGCCATAATCCCTGAAAAGATATGCAAACCATTTTCCATCGGGTGTGTCAATCAATCCTCCCTGCGCCACTCCTTTGTCCTGCAATACCATCTTACCTTCCCATGGACCAGTTATCCTGTCTGCTCTGTGAACCACAACAGTGCGAATACTTCCCTTTGGCCATGTTATATTAAACAAATAAAACTTGCCATTTACCTTAAACAGCTGAGAGCCCTCTCCTAAACCGCTCCCAGGACCTGATGGGATACTCGAATCCTCAATAATAACCTGATTTACTCCACCTGCCTTTATGCCTGAAAGATCAGCATTTAACTCAACAAGCGTCAACCTCCTGTTACCATAAATCATGTAAACACGACCATCGTCATCGAAGAATAACGTATGGTCATGAAGAGCCGGACTGAATGAATGTACCTTCCATGTCCCTTTCTCTATATTCTTAGTTAAATATATGTATGTTTTATTGGTCGTCTGAGAAAAGGTTGAAACATAGAAAGTGCCATCATGATATCTTATGCAGCTTGCCCACGAACCTCTTCCATAAGCATTTTTACCATTCTCAAGATTCAGGGCATCGACGTTATCGAGAATATCGTAGGCATAATTCACTATTTCCCAGTTGACAAGATCCCGTGATTTCATTATTGGTACACCAGGACTCATATGCATGGTGGTGCTTGTCATATAGTACGTATCTTCCACCCTGACCATTGACATATCCGGGACATCCGCCCATATTACCGGGTTATGTGCCTGATTCTGGCTGTTGAGAATAGATGTTGGCAGAATGCTGAATATGAGGAACGAAAGAATAACTTTACTTCTGAAATTCATGTTTAAGTATTTTCCTGTAAATTTAATCAGTATCAGATTCAATAGCACACGAATAACACTGTTTATCAGGAATTTTATCCTTGAAATAAGTGCTGCCTCTTAAACCATAATCCTAAAGGACAATTGGCCAGGTGATATTAAAAAACAATATATTTGGTTCTCAAATTTCATAACCATGAAAAAATTTGCTTTCATTCTTTCAGCTTCAATCCTTACAACTTCCATAATAAATTCCCAGCAGATTAAAACTCCTGAGCAGTTTCTCGGCTATGAACCTGGTACGAAATTCACCTATCACCATAAAGCAGTTGAATATTTTAAATATGTGGCAGATTCTTCTCCTCTTGCCGAATACTGGAGTTACGGTGAAAGTTATGAGGGTCGTCCGCTGGGGGTATGCATAGTATCATCAGAAGGGAACCTTAAAAACCTTGATGAACTGCGGAAAAACAATCTTGTAAAAACTGGCCTTCATAAAGGAGAATACACAGGCAAACAGGTGCCTTTTATATGGCTGGCATACAATGTTCATGGCAATGAAGCTGCCGGAATGGAAACGGCAATGAAAGTTTTATATACACTTGTTTCAGGCGATTATCCAGGTGTGAAGGATTGGCTCAATGCATGTGTTATAATTATTGACCCCTGCCAGAATCCTGACGGTCGGGAGATGTACACTGCCCGTTACAGGTCGTCGCAGAACCTCTCTCCCAATCCCGACCGCAATGCATGGGAACATAACCAGGGCTGGCCCGGCACAAGATCAAATCACTATATGTTCGATCTTAACCGCGACTGGGTATGGCAGACGCAGATCGAGACACAACAACGTATAGCACTTTACCAGAAATTTATGCCCCATGTTCATGCTGATTTCCACGAAATGGGTGCAGAATCGACATTCTTTTTTCCACCCTCGGCTGAGCCATGGCATGAAGTGATAACACCCTGGCAAAGAGAATTCCACAAACTAATGGGCTCAGGGAATGCAAAACTGTTTGATGAAAAATTTCGCCTCTATTACACAAAAGAAACTTACGACCTTTTTGCTCCCAATTACGGCGATACCTGGCCAATTTTTAACGGTGCTGCCGGCTTTACTTACGAGCAGGGCGGCGGAGGTGTTTCTGGTCTAGCTTTCACTCTGAGAAGCGGAGATACACTGACACTCAAAACACGAATTGAAGGTCATTTCCTTGCTTCAATGGCTACAATACAGGTTTCTTATGAAAACAGAGAAAAACTTATCAGCGAATTCAACAAGTATTTTGAGGAAAACTCCAGAAAACCACAGTTTGAATATAAATCGGTGGTTATCAAAGGAAATAACGAAAAATCAGCAATCGAAAGCCTGTTGCATCTACTTGAGAAAAATCAGATAGAGTATTCTTTTGTAAAACATTCAGATAAAAAATACAAAGGGTTCGATTATCTCAATAACAAAGAAACCGAGGTAACATTCGAGAAGGGAGATATTTTAATCTCAGCATATCAGCCCATGTCGCGACTTCTTAAAGTTTTGTTTGAACCCCACAGCAAAGCTTCCGACTCCATCACCTACGACCTTACCGCTTGGGCATTGCCTTATGTATATAATATCAAAGCTTTTGCCATAAAGGAAGAACTGAAAAAAGATGATAGCAAACCTGAACCCGGGAAAATTAAAAACAATCTACCTGCTGGCAATAAACCATATGCATACATAGCTGATTTTAAAGGCTTTAACGAACTCAGACTGATGGCACAGTTGTACAAAAACCAGATAAGGCTGAGATATGCTCTCAAACCCTTCGAAATGAACGGAATGAAATTTTCAGCGGGTACTATTATTGTTGCCCGTGGCGATAACAGGCAGAAAAGAGATGATTTCGACAGAATCGTTAATGAATGCGCTGACCGCTGCCACGTTTTGTTGAAGAATTCCTCATCAGGAATTGTCGACACTGGAAAAGATTTCGGCTCACCCTATTCTGAACTCAAAAAATCACCGCAGATAGCAATGTTAATTGGTGAAAATATCTCCTCTACTGGTACCGGTGAACTCTGGTACTTCATGGAAAGAGAACTTGAATACCCGGTTTCCCTGATAAATATTGCCAATGCAGAAAGTACCGATTTTTCGAATTATAATATCCTTATCCTGCCATCAGGAAGCTATTCAAAGATTAAAGACAAAATATCTGAATTTGCAAGAAAAGGAGGAAAGGTAATTGCAATAGAAAGTGCCATTTCATTATTCGCAGAAGAAAAAACCACTGCCCTTAACAAAGCAATTGAGGCAAAGAATGCTGAGCAGAAGGCTTCTGAGAAAAAGCTTAAAAGCGATGATACAACTTTTCTCAGAAAATACGCTGATGAAAGAAGATATGCCCTGAGTGAAAGATCGGCCGGAAGTATATACAGGGTCAAAATTGACAATACTCACCCATATGCTTTCGGACTCGGTAAAGAGTGGTTTATCATGAAACGCTCTGAAGGGTATCCCTTCCTTCAAAGTGGATATAATATTGGTTATATAACAGAAAAAGAACCTGTTGCAGGTTTTGCAGGATTCAAGTTCAAAGACAAAATCAAAAACACAATTGTCATCGGAGCAGAAAGGATCGGTCAGGGAGAAGTTATATATATTTCTGATAATCCATATTTCAGAGCCTTCTGGAAAAGTGGAAGAATCCTTCTGGGCAACTTACTGATGAGATAAATCATTGTGTTGTACAATCGATAACAATAAAATTGTATTGTTTTGAATAAAGTCTTATGTTCTTTAATAATATTTTTGTGTTATTTTATTAACAATGTTATTTATTTAACAATATTTTTATTAATTTTGCTTTGTCATATAAAATGCTTATATTTCTAAATAATTATATCTTAATAAGATACAAAATATATGAAAAAGATTAAATCTTTTGCCGAACTCCAGAAACTCAGGAATGACCTGATTACAGGCAAAAAAGAATCTTATAACGCCGAACCTGTACCTGGCTCGGTGAGAGTAAGGATCCATATGGGCACAAGTGGTATCGCCTCAGGTGCTGCAGAAATTTATAATTTCTTCAAAACCGAACTCGAAAAACGCAACATCCAGG
Source organism: Bacteroidales bacterium (assembly GCA_049654745.1). Classification (GTDB taxonomy): domain Bacteria; phylum Bacteroidota; class Bacteroidia; order Bacteroidales; family VadinHA17; genus LD21. The sequence goes on along the minus strand of JBASIK010000036.1, from coordinate 26,300 downwards.
GGTATGTTGTTAAAACAGGCGACATGGGTTACTGTTTTGCCGAACCTACAATAGAAGTTACACTCCCGGGAAAAGAACCTGTTGTTTTCGGTAACGTCGACAAATTTAAAGCCGACGAAATTATCGAAAAATATATCAAATACGGCGAGTTGGTTGACGGCGTCATACCGGTTAACTACCAGACAATCACAATTTAAAAACCGGAGGAAACACTATGGGAGAACATCAGATGCAAATACTTGTTTGCGGAGGATATAACTGCAAAAACAAACAAAGCAGTGATATCATTGACAGCCTTAAACTTGAGCTGGAAGCTGTTGCCCTGTATAAAAAAGTAAAAGTGGTAAGGAGTAACTGCTTCGGTCTGTGTACACATGGACCTGTTGTCAAAATTCTGTCCGATGGGACCGTGTATACCGGCGTGAAAACAGAAGATATCAACGATATAATCAATGAACATATACTTAAAGGCAGAAAAGTTGAGAGGCTTCTCTTCCATGACCCCGTCTCAGGCAAAACCCTGACTGATGAAAAAGAGCTTTCACCGCTTAAGAAACAGCTGAGGATAGTACTCAGGAATTGCGGAATAATTGACCCTGAAAATATTGAAGATGCCATAGCACGCGGAGCTTATATGGCTCTGGGGAAAGTACTCACCACCATGCAGCCTGACGAAGTTATAAAAATAATCAAGGACTCCGGCCTCAGGGGCAGAGGAGGTGGCGGCTTCCCCACCGGTATTAAATGGGAAATTGCCAGAAAAAATACTTCGGACGAGAAATATGTTGTTTGCAATGCCGATGAAGGCGACCCCGGCGCATTCATGGACAGGTCGGTGCTTGAAGGCGACCCGCACGCAGTGCTCGAAGCAATGGCTATATGTGGCTTCTGCATCGGCGCATCAAAAGGTCTTGTGTATATCCGGGCCGAATACCCCCTCGCAGTTAAACGCCTAAAAATTGCTATCGACCAGGCACGGGAATACGGCTTGCTCGGTAAAGACATCATGGGCACCGGCTTCGACTTCGATATCGAAATCCGTTACGGCGCAGGTGCATTCGTGTGCGGAGAAGAGACAGCCCTTATCCATTCAATGGAAGGACTTAGAGGCGAACCAACCGTTAAACCCCCCTACCCCGCACAGTCGGGCTTCAGAGGTAAACCTACAAACGTCAACAACGTTGAAACATTCGCTTGCGTGGCACCTATCATCCTGAAAGGCGCAGAATGGTTCAGCAGTATAGGAACCGCAAAATCAAAAGGGACGAAAGTCTTTGCTCTTGCAGGTAAAATAAATAATGTAGGACTTATAGAAGTGCCTATGGGCACTACTCTCCGCGAAGTTATCTTCGAAATAGGCGGAGGAATCAGAGGTGGCAAAAAATTCAAAGCAGTTCAGACAGGAGGTCCTTCAGGTGGATGCCTCACTGAAAAACACCTCGACACACCCATCGACTTCGATAACCTTACTGCTGCTGGTTCGATGATGGGCTCGGGCGGAATGATTGTGATGGATGAGGATGACTGCATGGTGGCAGTTGCAAAATTTTATCTGGACTTTACAGTAGAAGAATCGTGCGGAAAATGCGCACCATGCCGCATCGGTAATAAACGCCTCCATGAACTGCTCGAACATATCACCAAAGGACATGGTACCAGAGCCGACCTCGACAGGCTGAGAAACATGAGTGTGGTTATAAAAGACACTGCACTGTGCGGACTGGGACAGACATCACCCAACCCGGTGCTGTCAACTCTTGATAACTTCTATGATGAATACCTTGCACACGTGGTCGATAAAAAATGCCCTGCGGGCAAATGCCGCGACCTGATGCAATACGTAATAATCAAAGAAAACTGCGTGGGCTGCACTGCATGTGCAAGAGTCTGCCCGGTGAATGCAATATCGGGCGAGAGAAAAGAACCGCACTACATTAACCCCGCAATATGTATTAAATGCGGCGCGTGTATGGAAAAATGCAAATTTGACGCAATTGAAATCAGATAAATATACTGCATCAACATGGAAAAAGTAAAACTAACTATAGATAATAAAACAGTTGAAGTTCCAAAAGGAACAACCATTGCAAAGGCTGCAAAGATGCTCGGAATAGAGATACCTCTGCTCTGCCACCTTGAACTTCACGACCTGGGGATTGAAAACAAACCTGCAGGTTGCCGGATTTGCGTGGTAGAGGTCGAAGGAAGGCGTAACCTTGCACCCTCATGCGTAACAACTTGCGAAGAAGGTATGGTAGTCAAAACACATACCACACGTGTGCTGAATGCAAGAAGAACCGTGATGGAGTTTATTCTCTCCGACCACCCAAAGGACTGCCTTATATGCCCTAAATCAGGCAACTGCGACCTTCAGAATATGGCAATACGGCTTGGCATTAGAGAGATACCTGGCCAGGAAATTGCTGAAATGTCAACATACCGAAAAGACACTTCGCCTTCAATAATAAGAGATCTCGATAAATGTATTATGTGCCGCAGGTGTGAGATGATGTGTAACGATGTGCAAACCGTCGGAGCATTGTCGGCAATAAACAGGGGATTTATGGCTGTTGTGGCACCTGCTTTTGAGCAGAACCTCGAGTATTCGCCATGTACCTACTGCGGTCAGTGCGTGGCTGTTTGCCCGACAGGTGCCCTTACCGAGGTAAACCATACACCGGAAGTTCTCAGAGCTCTGGCTGATCCTGCAAAGACTGTCGTTGTTCAGACAGCACCAGCAGTGAGAGTTGCACTGGGTGAAGAGTTTGGAATGAAGCCCGGCACAATAGTTACAGGTAAAATGGTTGCAGCCCTCAGGGCACTGGGATTTGATTACGTGTTCGATACTGATTTCGCAGCCGACCTTACTATTATGGAAGAAGGTACCGAATTGCTCGACAGGCTAACCCGTTACCTGAAAGGTGATACAAGCGTAAGACTCCCCATCCTAACCTCATGCTGCCCGGGCTGGGTGAACTTCTTCGAATATTACTATCCCGACCTTCAGGATGTCCCATCAACGGCTAAATCACCCCAGCAGATGTTCGGCGCTATAGCCAAAACTTATTTTGCCGATAAAATAGGCGTTGACAGGAAAAACCTTGTGGTGGTTTCAATAATGCCATGCCTGGCAAAGAAATATGAATGCCAGAGAAATGAATTCTCGGTCGACGGAAACCCGGATGTTGATTATTCTATCTCTACCAGGGAACTGGCTGCCTTCATCAAACAGGCAAATATTGACTTTAAAAATCTTCCTGATGAGGAGTTTGACCTGCCACTTGGTGAATCAACCGGTGCAGGTGTCATCTTCGGCACAACAGGAGGTGTAATCGAAGCTGCTGTAAGAACAGCTTATGAGCTTTATACAGGCAAAAAATTGGGCAGGATCGACTTCACCGAACTTAGAGGTTTTGAAGGTGTCAGAAGTGCAACAGTTGATTTCGGAGAGTTAAAGCTCAACATCGGAATTGCTCACGGACTCGGCAATGCCAGAAAATTGCTCGATGATGTACGTTCTGGAAAATCAAAATTCCATGCAATAGAGATTATGGCATGCCCCGGCGGATGTATAGGAGGAGGAGGACAACCATTACACCATGGAAACTCCGAAATACTTAAAGCTAGAGCTGCAGCTATCTACCAGGAAGATCGTAACAAACCGCTTCGTAAATCACACGAGAATCCGGTCATAATAAAGCTCTACGAAGAATTTCTGGGCAAACCAAATAGCGAGAAAGCACATAAACTGCTGCATACACACTACTTTGAAAGAAAGAAGAAAATAATTGTTAAACCGTAAAAATTCTTCAATCAAAAAATAAAAAACCATGTCAAGCATAAAAATAGAATTGCGTAAAGAAGATGTTGAAAAAATAAAAGAAATCTGTGCCTCTTTCAACAACGACCCCCAGGAACTTATTAACGTTTTGCACAAATGCCAGGAACATTTCGGATATCTCCCTGCAGAAGTACAGGAAGTTGTATCCGAATGCCTTAACGTTCCTGTGGCAAAAATATATGGAGTCGTTACCTTCTATTCGTTCTTTACTATGACCCCTAAGGGGAAGCATCCCATCAGCATATGCATGGGCACAGCATGCTATGTGCGAGGAGCCGAAAAGGTTCTCGAAGAATTCAAAAAAGAACTCGGGATACAGGTGGGACAGACAACACCCGACGGTAAATTCTCACTTTCGAGTCTGAGATGTGTTGGCGCATGCGGACTTGCACCGGTTGTACTTGTTGGGGAGAAAACATATGGAAGAGTTGCACCTGACGATGTAAAAAATATCCTGAAAGAGTATGAATAACAGATAGTTTCTGATAGTTTCTTCTACTGAGTTCTTTTTAAAAATCCGGCTTGAAACCGGATTTTTATTTTTTATTCATTACCAAATCACACAAGATTTGTCTTATTTTCATGTAACATTAAAACTTTCAGGATTATTTCTTCGAAAACTTTCTATTCTGGCCAGGTCCTTTATGCCTTGTAAAAAACATATTTTTCTGCTTCCTTTTTCCTTCAATATCACGTTCAACAAAAATTTTCCTGCCTGTATAAGGGTCTTTACCAAGGTAATACATCATTGTGGATAGTGTCATTGGTGTCGGGGTAAAGTCCTGCACCTGTTCGGGTCTCAGACCAAGCGGTTCTATTTTATTTACAAGCTTTTGCATGTCGTCAATGGTACAGCCCGGATGGGATGAAATAAAATATGGCACAAGCTCAAAATTGAGTCCATTTTCTTTTACGGTTTCATCAAAAATCTTTTTCAGTTTGACGAACAGGGAGAAAGGACTTTTCCTCATCAGTCCAACAATATGATCTTCAGTATGTTCCGGCGCCACTTTAAGACGGCCTGAAACATGGTTGATAATCAATTCTTTAAGATATTCTTTCTCTGCTTTTCCGGCCTGCGGATTCCATTCTTTGAAAAGAAGGTCGTATCGCACCCCGCTACCTACAAATGCTTTTTTGATATCTTTTCTGCTGTTAACCATCCTGTAAAGTTTCAGCAGTCTTTCGTGAGATGTATTCAGATTATCGCATACGGAGGGCCATATACATGAAGGGCGCGAACACTTCCTGCATAATTCCTCATTTTTTCCTTTCATCCCGTACATATTTGCCGATGGTCCGCCAAGATCAGACAGATAACCCCTGAATGAAGGTAATTCAGATATTCTGTCAATCTCATGCATTATTGATTCTTCTGTCCTGTTAATAACAAACTTACCCTGATGGGCAGATATAGTACAGAAACTACAGCCTCCGAAACATCCGCGATGGATATTTACTGAAAACTTTATCATTTCATAAGCCGGTATAGGGTCTTTTTTTCTGTACCGGGGATGTGGTTGATAGGTGAACGGCAGAGAATATATCCTGCTGGCTTCAGTTTCATTGAATGGAGGGAAAGGCGGATTGACTATCACATTATATTTTCCGCAAGGCTCTATAAGACGTGCAGCGTTAACCTTGTTCGATTCCCTTTCGAAAACTATAAAATTATCAGCAAATGCATTTTTGTCGGCAACACACTTTTCATACGAATTCAAAAATCTGTCTTTCCAGTCTTTTCTTGCAGGCAAGGCTTCATCGGCAGGAAGTTTAATAACCGTCTGTGGAACTGTTTTCAGTGCCGAAAACGGAACCCCCTTTTTAAGCAATCTTGCAATTTCTATAATTGGCTGTTCGCCCATACCGTAAACAAGCATGTCGGCGCCGCTTGAAATCAGAATTGAAGGTTCTATGCTGTCTTTCCAGTAATCATAATGGGTGAGTCGTCTCATTGAGGCTTCAATTCCCCCTATAACAACAGGAACATCTGGATAGAGCTTTTTAAGGATTGATGTATAAACTATTGTAGGGTAATCGGGGCGGAAGCCTGCTTTGCCACCGGGTGTATAGGCATCGTCGGAGCGAAGTCTTCTAAAGGCGGTGTAATGATTCACCATCGAATCCATGTTTCCGGCTGTTACTCCGAAAAAGTAAACTGGTGGGCCAAGCTTTTTAAAATCACGCAGGTCATCTTTCCAGTTGGGTTGCGGGACAATAGCCACTCTCATGCCTTCTGCCTCAATAACCCTTGCAATAATTGCAACACCAAACGATGGATGGTCAACATAGGCATCGCCGGTGAAAATTATTACATCGGCCTGATCCCATCCAAGAGCCTTCATCTCATCGGCACCCGTCGGCAACCATTTGTACTTTTCAGAAAGCAAATCGATAAATTTATCTTTATAACGACTGCAAAGATTGTAAAAGAAAATGAACTATTGTCAGTTTTTTGGTTCGGCAAGATTGTTGTAATAATTTACAATGCACATTATTAATAAAATGTGTAAATTGTTATAAAAACGGAGGGGGTGCTATGGATATCAGAAGAATCACCGACCAGCATAAAGCGGTATGCAGGCTTGTGGCCGAAAAGAAGGTGAAGAATAGTCTGGAAGTGCTAAACAGCATGATCTCAGTTTCAGGGAGGGGTCAATTCCTGGATGAGTATGAAAACCTCGCCATGACGTACCGAAATATTCTTCAATACACCATTGAAGGAGTAAAAGACCCCGAAAGGGATAAAATCTACAATATTCTTCTCAGGTCAATTATCAACCTCGCCGACCGTGTAAAACAGGACATTCTGTCACATTATTCAGGATGGTACACTTACTGGCTCAAACAGCAGCTGGAAAAAGAATACAGGCTGAGCGGAAAGACAATAGTGGAAACTGTTGATGATCTCCTTTTCAAGCAGGAGCTTGACGAATGGCTCAAACTTTCATCCGAGATTAATCCAGATCCAAACTCTGAATTAGCAAAAAAACATAAACAGCTTATAAGAAACATTTTCAATCATTTATGGTTAATCGACACCTACGGTGAGGCTGAAGAGAGTCTGGTGTCAATAATCAGAAAATCAGGAAAATTCAGATGGTATGAAAGCTGCATATTTGTCAGTGCTATAACTCTAAGCCTTTTAAGATTCTGGCAGCCTGAAAAAGTGAATATTCTGCTCGATTTTTACCATGATGGTACAGAACAGATAATGGAAAGAGCACTAGCTGGTGTTGTGCTCAGTCTTCATTATTACAATGAACGTATATTCCTTTATCCCGACATACTGGCAAGGATTAAAAAAATGTCAAAAAGTGCAAAGTTCAGGGAACATTGCAGAATTCTCGTAATGCAGGCTATAAGGTCGAGGGAGACAGAGAAACTAAGCAAACGGCTGCACGATGAAATTCTTCCAAAGGTTGCCAGTCTGCGTCCGAGGCTCGATGAGAAGCTCGGCCTCGACAATATACTTCCGGGTAACCCGGGTGATGAAAAGAACCCTGACTGGTCGAAACTTTTTAATGAATCGGATGAGCTCTTTAAATCGATGGAAGAGCTCACCAACCTTCAGATGGAAGGTGCCGATGTTTATATGTCAGCATTCGCAAACCTGAAGCATTTTGATTTTTTCAAGGATTTTCAGAACTGGTTTGTGCCGTTTTATCCCGACCATGAGGCAGTTGATGTAATTTACACAGATGAGGTATTAGGTCCGGGAACCAATGAACTGGCTGAAGCTCTTTACAAAACGCCTTTTATCTGTAACTCAGATAAATATTCTTTGCTTCTGAATCTTAAGTATCTTCCTGCGGCTCAGAAGACAATGATGCTGAAAGTATTCAGGATGGAGCTTGAAAGCCTGGAACAGCTTAATGCCGAAGAACCTGCAACTGATCCATATAAAAAATTCAGAATCAATGTAACACAGTACCTTCAGGATCTATACAGGTTTTTCAAACTTTCACCATATAAGAAAGATTTTGAGGATGTGTTCAGCGGAAGACTCGATATTTACAATTCAGAGTTCTGGCGTGTTGCATGTCCTTCACCTGAAGCAGAATCTGTTCTGGCAGATCACTTCTTCAGAAATGATTATTTTGATGACGCCCTCGAGCTCTTTCTGCGTCAACTTAATACAAAACCAGATGATGTGCAGCTTTATGAAAAGATAGGTTACTGTTACCAGCAGGCGGGCTTATATGAGGAAGCTCTTGATTTTTACAGAAGGGCTGAATTAATTGACAGAAAAGTATGGACAATCAAGAAAATTGGTTTGTGTCTGAGGCGGTTAGGCAGGTACGAGGAATCACTTGATTATTATCTGCAGGCATCAGAGATGGAGCCTGAAAACATTCATACCATTATGATGATAGCTCATTCTTACCTCGACCTGAAGGATTATGAACAGGCTCTGAAGTATTATTTCATGGTCGAATACATGGATCCGGGTAACATAAAGGTTCTCAGGCCCATTGCTTGGTGTTATCTGGCACTTGGAAAGCTTGAAGATTCTGAAAAATATTTTGAAAAGCTTTCATCGGAAAAGCTGAATGCCCACGATTACATCAATAAGGGTCATCTGGCTCTCTGCATGGGTAAGAAAAAAGAAGCGGTTGAATATTACAAACAGGGCCTTGCCAGTGGTGGTATCAGCCGTGATGATTTCCTCCGTATTTTCAATGAAGATAAGCCGCTGCTGTTAAGCAACGGCGTTGATCCTGATGATATACCTATTTTACTGGATTATTTATTTTATATCCTTGAATGACCGGATGAGTCTCCCGGCTGTATAGGGCGGCGGCGACCCTGGTCATCAAACCTCCCCGGAGGCGGAGGACCGTATGGCATATTTCTTCTTGGTCTGAAGCTTGAAGTATCGTCCATATCACGCCTTCCTCTCCTTATCATCTCTTCTCTTCTCCTGTCAATTTCATGCAACCTCTCAAGTTGCTCCTTTGTGAGATTCGGTTCAATTTCTTTCCAGAATTCTTTCATCAGCGAATCTGACTTCCTTCTGAAGTCATTCATAATTGAACCGTTTGCTTTCGCATATTTCGATAATATGAGATTAATCGTCTGCTTTTGTTTTTCATCGGGCTGAATTATGCTATAAAAACCTTCTCTGAACCTTTCAGCCGAAAAAAATATTCTGACAGGTTTCAGCCTCTGATACCTTATCTGTGCCGAAACCAGCATTCCCAGAATAAAACCTATTATCAGGGTAAGAACTATCAGTAAAACTGGCTTTAATTTCATATCCTTCATCAGTTTCCGGTTAAAACACACAGGATGCTTTCTTCGAACCCGTCACCCAGGCCGAAAAAAGAATCAATAGAGAGACTTCCCTGAGATATATAAAGGGAAACAAGCAATAATATTATTGCAGCAATACCAGTTAGGGCAATTCTGTAAAAAGCCCTGTTAAACATACTCAGGAAGTCAACATTTATAATTTCTGATTGCCGTGCAGAATAAATCCTGTTAACGACCTTTTCGGTGAAATCATCACTGAAAGAATACGATACGCCTGCTTCTTCGAGTTGCCTCAATGCATCATGGTCAGGCTCTTCACCCGACAATGACTTGATTATCAATTCTTTTAATTTTCCCTTTTTCATTTATAACCCCTTTAATATTTTTTTCATTTGTTCCTGACCTCTCGACAGCCTCGAAAGCACGGTACCAATTGGCAATCCGAGAATTTCGGCCGTCTCTTTGGTCGAATATCCCTGCAGCAATCTCATCATTAAAATCACCCTGAACTTGGGTTCAACCATCTGCAGGGCTTTTGTCACCAGTTCACGGGCATCTGTTCTCTCTTCATCATCCGTGTCCGGTATATCAATCTCATGAATCTCACTCCCATCGCTGTGTGAGAACATCGATAAAAACCTTTTCCTTCTTTTTATTTCATTCAATGTAATATTCACAGCAATTTTCTGGATGTAAGTTGAAAGTTTTGATTCACCCCTGAACTCAGAGAGTGAATTGTAAAGCTTTATAAACACTTCCTGCCCCAGATCTTCTGCAAAGACCGTATCTCCAAGCATGCCCTTTACAGTTCTGGCAACCATCGACTTGTACCTGTTGACAATTTCCCCGAATGCAAGCCTGTCGCCCTGCAATGAGGCTTTAATGAGTTCCATGTCGTCTGCCTGCACATATTTCGGGTCATGCTTCTGCATATTAGACAATAATAGTTATAAAATTATTCCTGCTTTGTTAATTTTTATTAACAATTGCCATATAGAGTTCATTTATTGAGCAAATGCATCACTAATTAAAATAAATTACCTTATCTCTGATTCTTCCGCCAGAATAATAATATCCATCGAACTGGTATATTTCAGCAGGTACAGGTGACTGTTTTCGAATCCGTCATCTCTTGATTCCCTCCTGAAATAAAATTTTGTCTCGAGAAGATCCGGATTATGAACAGATGGACGACGCAGAAACCTTTTCCCATGTATGGCAAGACCACTCAGAAAATAATACATAATATCGTATCCCTGCCAGGCAAAACTGACTTCTTCGGGCTCAGTAAGAAATTTGTTTCTGTAAGTCTTAAGAAAAGCTTTAACATCAGGCTGGCTATAGTCAATCCAGTAGTGTGAATAAAGTTCAATACCAAGGTCAAAATACAACTTTGGATCAAGATTAAATAACTCTCTTACAGCAGGATATCCAATTAACCTTATATTGTATTTCTTCGCAAGGGCACTTAGTTCCATTATTGTTTCGCTCAGCACAGGGTTTTCTTCAGATGCTATTATTACTACATTTTCATCTTTTTGTGATAGTGCTTGTTCGAGCCTGTTTATTGAATCGGCCGGAAGTTCTGACCGGCTCATATAGAGAAGCTCTTTAAATTTTACATTATTGTACTCATTGTTTGATGTTATTTCCCTCAATAACATATTGCGGAAATTAATTACATCTGAATCAGACCATGTTCTGTCGTTATGAATAAAAACAAAGTTACTGTTCTTAAACTGACTGGCACGTCGGACGATAAGATTCTGAACCACCTTAATAGAGGGAATGGTCATAAATACTTCCGGATTATTTTTTAAAGGAATGTTGCTACGCAGCGGTACAGGCGTAATTACAGGTATATCAGAATCTCTCAGATAATCAGCAACCTTAATGAGCTCATCTGTAAATACAGGGCCAATTATCATGTCCATCTTTTTGAGCCTGTCTGTTTTTATAAGATTATCAACACTATATTCTTCAGTACTTGTATCAAAAGCATAAATATTTATATCAAGCCCCATATTCCTCAGTGTATCAGCAGCTACAAGAATACCGTTATATAATTCAAGAAACTGAATACTTGAGGGGTACAACCAGTGTTCCGGTTTGTAAATTGTTTTATATATACGCTTACCTTTAATCACCTGTGATGAATCAATTTCGGCACGTATTGAACTTTCCCTGGTATATAAAGGGAGAAGCACTCCAACGTTGAATTCACCCTTTAGATTTCTGACGGGTGTAATTTCTGAAGGAATTTCAAGATCTTCATCTGGCACCGTTTTAATTGTATCCACAGCAACAGTATCCGCTTTTATCTTAAAGTCGACAACTCTTTGAACAGGTATTCTTAGTGAATCATTAACACGCGGGAAAATTATTCCCCGGTTTTCCCTTCTCAACTCCCGTATTGTAATGCCGTATTTTTCAGCAATGGAAGCGAGCGTTTCACCTTTCATTATTCTGTGGTAAAGATATTCCTTTTCCGAAACCTCAAAATCCTTTGAGGTTGTTGTAAGGCTCCGCCTGGGTATTGCTATCTCGGCATTGACAGGAAGTTTATTTATATCAACGCCCGGATTGCTCTGGACAATTTCATCAGCAGAAACACCATAACTTTTTGCAAGTGAATAGACAGTATCTCCCGGCCGTATTTTGTGGTAAAAAAACTTTGACTCATCTCTTTGTTGTTCCTTAACCTCTGTTTTTTTCTGCTCATCAGATATTGTTTCAACAACCGGTATGCGCAGTGCCTGACCTTCCTTAAGAACAGTAGTAGCTGATGGATTATTCTTTACCAGTTCATCCACCGTAATGCCGTAGGCTTTTGCAATTGAAAAAGCTGTCTCCCCTTTCTTAACTATGTGAATATAATACTGGTTGCCTGATATAATTACTTTTTCTTTAGACTTCTCAACTACAACCTGGGCTGAGACGGTAATTCCGTTAACCAGAAGAAACACAAAAACTGATACAAACAGGCTTGTTATTTTCAACTCATCCTTCAACTTCTCCATTCAGGAATACAATTTTAATTATTTAAAAAACCAGTGTAATTATCCGTGATATTCTTTGAGAAACTTCATGCAGTTTTCGTATATTCTTTCATTTATATTGCTCAGTTCTTCACGTATAAATTTTTCCCCTGTAATTTTTTCATAAAGTTCAATATATCTTTCTGACACTTCATTAACAAATTCATCAGTCATCTCAGGCACTTTTTCTCCTTCCCTGCCCATAAAATTATTTGCCATCAGCCATTCCCTCACAAATTCCTTCGAAAGCTGCCTTGGCGGTAATCCCTTGCTGAATCTTTCCTGATAATCTTCGGCATAAAAATACCTTGAAGAATCGGGAGTATGAACTTCATCTATAAGGTATATCTTTCCGTCTTTTTTTCCGAATTCATATTTAGTATCCACAAGAATTAGTCCGTTTTTTGCTGCTATTTCAGACCCTCTTCTGAAAACCTCGAGTGAATATTTCTCAAGCAGTGTGTATTCTTCTTCAGAGACCAAACCTTTTTTAACTATTTCTTTCGGTGTAATATCCTCATCATGAAGTCCTTGTTCAGCTTTTGTAGTAGGTGTAATCAGAGGCTCGTCGAATTTCTGATGTTCTATCATTCCTTCCGGTAAAGGTATCCCGCATATTTCCCTTTTACCCGATTTGTATGTGCGCCATGAGCTTCCCGTGAGATAAGCCCTTACTATCATTTCCACAGGATAAGGCTTACAGATTATTCCTGCAGTCACATTGGGATCGGGTGAGGCTATTTTCCAGTTTGGTATAATATCACTGGTAAGATCAAGAAATTTCGAAGTTATCTGATTAAGAACCTGTCCCTTGTATGGGATGCCTCTGGGAAGAACAACATCAAATGCTGAAATCCTGTCGGTTACAACCATTAGAAGTATTTCGTCGTTAATATTATAAACATCACGCACTTTTCCGTGGTAGATGCTTTTCAAGCCTGGAAATTTGAAATCGGTTCTGAGAACTGTATTTTTCATGGTTTTAAAAGTTAATGTTAAACATCATATTTTGAATCAGAAAATTTTCCTGAATTTTTTTCTTCTTTTTCGTATGCCCTGATAATCATTTTAACCAGCCGGTGCCTGACTATATCACGTTCGTCGAACCTGATGATTGATATTCCTTCGATGTTCGACAATATTCTCATTGCCTGCAGAAGTCCCGAATCGTTTTTCCGGGGCAGGTCGATCTGTGTGGTATCGCCTGTCATAATAAACTTCGAGCATAATCCCATCCTTGTAAGGAACATTTTTAACTGGCTAACAGTGGCATTCTGGGCTTCATCAAGTATCACGAAAGCATTTTCAAGTGTCCGGCCTCTCATATATGCCAGTGGCGCAATTTGAATTGTTCCATCTTCCATCCATGTTTCCAGCCGCTTATAGGGTAACATGTCGTGAAGGGCATCATAGAGTGGCTGAAGGTACGGATCAAGTTTTTCCTTCATGTCGCCAGGAAGGAATCCGAGTCTCTCCCCCGCCTCAACAGCAGGACGCGTAAGTACAATCTTTTTCACCTCCCTGTTTTTCAGGGCTCTCACTGCAAGAGCAATGGATGTATAGGTTTTTCCAGTCCCTGCAGGTCCATCGGCTATAATCAGATCATTTGTTTTGTAATCATTCACTAGTTGAAGCTGATGAATTGTGCGTGCCCTTATCGGCCTGCCATTTGCCCCGTAAACAATCACATCCTCAAAACTGCCCTCTATTGCCTTTTTAACATGTTCCTCATCGGTAAGCATTCTTTCGATAACATCATCATCAAGCCTGTGATATTTTCTGTAATAGTCAATTACTTCATTGAGCCTCTCAGAAAACAGCATTATCTCATTTTCTTCACCGATGCACTTGAGTTCATTTCCCCTGGCAACAATTTTCACCTGCGGAAAAATATTTCTTATTTTATTCAGCAGGACATTATTTGTACCAAAAAGAATAACAGGTTCAATATCATCAAGATATATCACCTTCTCTGTTGTACGTGCAATATCTTTCTGTCTGCCTTTTGCCAAAGCTTTCAGATTTTAAAATGCTTCTGAAAAAAATATTTATTTAGAAACTACAAAGTAAGCTTATTTTTCGTTAGAAGATTATCTTTGTCAAAAGTTTTTCCCATGCCGGTGATAACACTTACAACCGAGTGGAGAAGTGATGATTTCTACAACGGAATTATCAAAGGCAAACTCTGCAGTTTATGTCCGGGTATAACCATTATTGATAATTCTACCGGCATACCTGCATTTAACATTTCCCATGCATCTTTCGTAATTCGGAATACTTATTCTCATTATCCTCCGGGTTCAGTTCACATTATTTGCGTACATACTGAAGGAAATGAAGAAAAGAGGCATCTGGCTGTAAGATCTGGTGAACATTATTTTATCGGTACCGACAATGGGATTTTCTATCTTATTCTCAACCGTGAGCCGGATGAAGTTGTTATACTTGGAAACAAAGACGAAGCGGATGAAATAGATATTTTTGTTTCTGCTGCTGCAATGATTTTAAAAGGGAAAACACTGAAGGAGATAGGAATGCCGGCAGTACGTATAAATGAGAAAATTCCGTTACGGGCAACAATTGAAAAAGACATAATAACAGGCAGCGTGATATTTATAGATTCATACGGAAATGCCATTTCCAATATTACGCGAGAAATTTTCGACAGGGTTTTCTCCGGAAAAAGGTTCAGAATTCTCATACAGAGCACGAGAAACTCTATTAACAGGATAAGTAAAAGATACGACAATGAACCCGTTGGAGAACTGTGCGCCAGATTCAACATGCTCGACCTGCTGGAGATTTCCATAAACGGAGCAAAAGTATCTGAACTTCTTAACCTCACCAATGGGTCGGTAATAAGGGTTGAACTTGCGCCTGAAGAAAAAATTTTGAAACACTAATTTTAGAAAATGAATAAAAGAGATATTGCATTAAAAGAATTTGAGCGACTGCTCGAGATAATGGACAGGCTCAGGAAGGAATGCCCCTGGGATAGAGAGCAAAGTTACGAGAGTCTCAGGAAGCTGACAATTGAGGAAACATATGAACTGGCAGAGTCAATTTTTTCGGGAAATGAGGAAGGTATAAAGGATGAGCTGGGTGATTTGATGCTACATATAGTTTTTTATGCAAAAATAGGAGCGGAAAGAGGGAGCTTCGATATAGCAGATGTATTAAATCACATCAACAGGAAGCTTGTTTACAGGCATCCTCATGTATTCGGAGAGATTGAAGTAAGAAACTCTGATGACGTTAAAAAGAACTGGGAAAAGCTTAAGATGGATGAAAAATCTGAATACAAACCTGTTCTCTCGGGCGTGCCATCTTCCCTGCCGGCTGTAACAAAAGCTGTTAGGATACAGGAGAAAGTAAGAGGTGTAGGTTTTGACTGGGAAGTTCCCGGGCAGATATGGGATAAAGTACTTGAAGAGGTAAACGAGTTAAAGGCAGAAGTTGAAGAGGGAGACAGGGAAAAAATTGAGTCTGAAATAGGAGATATTTTTTTCAGTCTTATCAATGCATGCAGGCTCTATGGCATTGATCCTGACGCTGCTCTTGAAAAAACAAACAGAAAATTTATCAACCGTTTCAATTATCTGGAGAAAAAGACACTTGCTGCAGGCCGCTCATTGCATGATATGAGCCTTGATGAAATGAATGCTATATGGGAAGAGGCAAAGAAGGAGGATTAACTAAAAATATAGCTCAAGGTCTGGTAAATAATTTTTGCTGCTACAAAGTCAGGGGCTTTATTATGGGGTGAGGGACACAATTCAACAATATCGAATCCCACTATGTTTCTGTTTTTTGCCACATCGCGTATGAAGTGCATAATATCATAATATGGTGGTCCACCCGGTTCGGGGGTTCCTGTTGATGGTATAAGGGAGGGGTCAAATACATCAAGGTCTATTGTGATATAGACATTTTCTTTAAGTAAGTCAAGTGCCACTTTGTAAAGGTTCTTATCATACCATAATTGATGAGCAGGAAAAATTGAGTTCCAGTCGGCATTATGAATCTCTTCAGCAGAAATACTTCTTATTCCCATCTGAACTGTATGTGACTTTTCTCGTATTCTTGCCATTACGCATGCATGGTTGTAGGGTGAGCCTTCATAGCTGTCGCGCAGGTCGGCATGGGCATCAAACTGAAGTACTGTTAGCGAAGGGAATAAAGCAGAAGCTGCATTGGCAGCACCGATGCTCACAGTATGGTTTCCTCCTATAACAACAGGGAACTTTCCTTCATTAAGAAGTGACCTAACTTTTTCAAATACAGTATTAACAAGAGCCTCTGGCGAGCTCTTTTCCGTCAGAGGCTCCAGTGTATAGATTCCATGTTTATGAACTTCGGAGCGGGTTTCAATATCATAGAATTCCAGGTTTACCGATGCTTCAAGTATTGCCTGCGGCCCTCTGTCAGCTCCCTTTAACCATGTACTGGTTTCGTCATACGGTACCGGAAGTATGACAATACGGGATTCATGGTAGTTATATACTACCTCATTGCCTCCGAAATTCATAAAGCATCAGATGGTCTCCAGGATTGGATAAAAGTAACTGGTAAAACAGAGTGCTACCAGAACAGTTCCATACGTTTTGAGGGGCACGAAAGACCTCTTAATGATATTCAAATCACCAAGAGTGAAGTCTTTATCGAACCCATTGGTATACAACTCGTTTATACTCAGGCGGAGCAATTTTTCCAGCTCCTCCTCGGTATAATTCCCGTTGTGCTCGCAGACCAGACCACCGTACCTCTGACCGGTTCTTTTTTCTTTTAGCCACCCATAAATAATTCCTGCAGAAATTCTCTCTCCTTTTCTGCCATTGGCGACAGCCATGATTGACTCCATCACTTCGCCATGTGTTATTTTATCAGGTTTGGGAATTTGGGTGGCCATGCCCGGAAGAATTGAAGAATAGGTGATAATGTTGGCCATTTCGATACCGGCATCTTTGAGAGCCAGGTGGTAAGATCCTGCATGAATTGCGATGTCGCTTTCGCCAATACCAGTAGTAACAAAGTATTCTCTGGGTATACGGTTCCCGACAATGAATCCTTTCAGGGACAAATTCATCCCTTCAACGGAACTACCGGAGTGTAACTCTCTCAAAACTATGTTCTGCATCTACGTCATAAATTACGATTGGGTTGTTAATACTAATTTTTACCGTTTAATTTTGGGATGCAAATATAAATCAATATTAATATTTTTTTTATATTCTGGAAAAAATTTTTACACAAAAGACCTCTTTTTATCAAAAAGCGATTAAAATCAATTTAATAATTAATTGATTATCAATATATTAACTATTATGGATTTTTCACGATTGATAAAATTAATTAACAGATAAAACTCAATAAAAGGAATTTTATCTCTGTAAGAATTTTTGAAAGAAACTATATTATTCTTCGGTTGTTTTCTTCTTTTTGCCAGATCCTGATTTTGTAGGCTTTACAGCACTCTCCTCTTCAGTCTTTTCTATAGACTTTGCTGCAGATTTTAATTTCTTAGTTGAAGATGTCTTTTCAGAAGAATCTTTACTTTCCATTTCTTCTTCTACCACTTCTTCTTTCACCTCTTCTTTTTCCTCTGTTTTCTCAGGCTCTTCTTTTACAAGAAGGTTAAGTTTCTGCAATATATTATACCACCTGAATACTTTTCTTATATCAGATTCGTAAACTCTTTCCCGGTCGTATTCAGGCAAAATCTCTTCAAAATATGTTCTGAGAACTTTTATATCGGACTTCTCATCAGGTGCCGGACCTCCGTTCTCACGGTCGTAAATTCTGTCAAACACTTTCGACAGAGGTATCTCTTCACCAGTTGTAAAAATTGAAATGTCTTCGAGTGAACTTACTTTTGAAGATCCGAAAGCTGTAGTTCTTTTTCTGGTTTCAAGGTGTTCTACTATCATTGCATTGCGCCCCTGTGCAATGAATTTGAACAAACCGTGCTGACCCGATATTGCAAGATAGTCTTTAAGAATCATATTCAATTATTTTTGTGCAAATTTAGTTTTTGTACCGTGATTTTTCAATTAATATTCTGTTTTCCTTCATGTTTTTATTTGAAAATCTCAATTAATTATCAATCACACGAGATTCCTTTCCTTTTTGATTTTTTCGTATGCTTCATTGACCTTTTTAAATTTTTCGTCTGCAGCTTTCTTAAAATCTTCTCCGAGGTGGCTCACCCTGTCGGGGTGATATTTCAAAGCCATTCGCCTGTATGCTTTCTTCACTTCCTCGTCAGTTGCCGTGGGTTCAATCTCAAGAATTTTATAAGCTGCATCGGTATCAGGAATAAACATATTCTTTATTGAAGTGTAATCACGACTGGAAATTCCAAGGTATTCAGCTATTTTACTTATGACCTGTACTTCTTCTGACCCGAATTTCCCGTCGGCACCGGCTATGCCAAAAAGAAAGTGCAGAAGATGCATACGCGACGGATAGTCCATATTTTTTGCAATCTGTTTGCAGACATCTCTTATTGGTATATCCTGTTTGAGCAGATCTCGCAGCAGTATCATTGCCTCCCGGGTCGATTCCACACCGAACTGGTTGATAAAAAACTGCTTGACATATTCCAATTCTGATTTAAGAACTCGTTTATCGGCTTTCATCACTGCTGCCACAAGCACCAGCAGGCTTACACCGAATGCCCCAGGGGTGGTTTCAGTTGAAACATACTTTGTATCTTGCGAAGGATATGAGGTTGATTCATCAACGAATGATCCAAAGAGAAAACCAAGTAACCCTCCTATGGGTCCTCCAAGAACCCATCCGAGTCCTCCTCCAATCCATTTTGCAAAACCTCCCATCAGTTGATTTTTTTAACTGACAAAGAAAGCAATTCATTGTGAATTCTTAAAATCTCAGGCATAACCAATTTTTCACCTGAATTATCAACAACATAGTGTGATCTTGCTGTTCTGAAGTTGTCATCATACTGATTCTTCATTCTGGCAATAACATCGTCCATTTCTGTATTATTCCGCTCCAGAATCCTCCTTACACGTTCGCTCTCTGGTGCAGTTACCGTCAGTATCCTGTCAACAAGTTTATCCGCACCGCTTTCGAAGAGAATTGCAGCTTCCATAATTACATATGGATAATGCTGCATTTTTTCCCACTCTAAAAATTTTTCAAACAACACAGGATGAACAATACTGTTTATCTTCTGCAGTATTTCCCTGTTGTTAAAAATAATAGTGGCAAGTTCTTTTCTTTGAAGTATTCCATTCCTGTACACATTCTTTCCTGCAGCAAGATTAACCTTTTCCTTGATTGACTCATCATTATCCATTATTTCCTTTGCGGCATCATCGGCAGAAAAGACCGGCACACCGAGAATGCTGAATATTCTGCATACAATAGTTTTTCCGCTTCCAATACCACCGGTAACACCAAGTCTCATTGCAAGTTGATTTTCCTCATTCAGATTTGCCTGCAGATGAATTTTTTACAAGGAAAATAAAAAGTGTATCGGGTTTTACTGACAAAACTTTTATCTCAGCAGAAGATGCCTTATTCATATAATCCTTCATAACCGATGAGGTAAGCAAATAACATTCAGTTTCTGAAGAATTCCCCGATTTTCTGTTCAATTTTACCGATGAAAGATCTATTGTCAAAATTCGGTTTTTTTTGCTCATACTGAATTTCAGCAGCGAATAACCCTGCCCTGATAGGTTAAGATTTAAACTACCAGTAGAATTATTTGCAATTGCCAAATCAGAGGGCGGATTTATAAAATTAAGCTGAAGCTTAAGAGTTGTCTCTGTTTCCTTCCTCAGGGAATTAAGGTACCACGAAATAAATGCTATAAGGAGAAAAATAAGAAAAATTCCAAGATCCCTGCTGAATATTCTCCTTATATTCAGCAGGAAAAGATCCAGGAAGTTTTCTTTTTCTTTATTCATTATTATTTCTGTTCAATATCAGTGGGGTCCTTAAGCAATGCGTTTTTGTCCACTTTGAGTTTTACATCACCGCCTGCATCCATAATTACATAATTATCCTTCACTTCAAGAACCTTGCCATAGATACCGCCGGTAGTCACAACGCGGTCTCCCTTTTTGAGGGAATTTCTATAATTGGCAAGTTCTTTCTGTTTTTTCATCTGTGGCCTGATCATAAAAAAATAGAAAACCACAAAAACCAGGATCAGGGGCATTAAGGTAACAAGCGCATTGCCTGATCCTGTTGCACCTGAAGGCTGTGCCATCGCTAGAAAATAAAAATAACTGTTCATGTTTCTGATTATTAATTGTTTTTACCTGTTATTACTTCTGCTTTTATCTGTAACATAACATATGGGCTTGAAGCATTTGACCGCACCGTTACTGTTTTTCTCTGCATTCCATTGTATCCATCCGAGTCAAATATTACCTCAATTGTACCTGAGTTGCCAGGCAGGATAGGTTTTGTGCTGTATTTCGAAACAGTACATCCGCAGCTTGTAGTAACTGAATTTAGAACAAGCGGACCTTTTCCGGTGTTTTTGAATTTAAAGATTGTTGCAACTTTTTCACCGGCAATAATTTTTCCAAAGTCGTGTTCATATTCTTCGAATTCGATAACAGCTGTGTCGGAAGAGTTGGCTAAAACATTACCGGTTGATGTTTTGCCCCTGCACGACATAAGAAGAGAAAACGCAAAAATGAAAAAAAGTATTTGACCTTTTCTTATCATAGTTTTTAAATATTATCACTCCGTTTCTCCAAGCAGCCCTCGCCCACTCTTGCGGAAAAGTCCTTTCTCCTTCATTTCCCTTACAATCTTGTCGAGAATTCCGTTGACAAAGTTACTGCTTTTTGATGTACAGTACTGCTTTGCAATTTCAATATATTCATTTAAAGTAACTTTAACAGGTATCTCTTCAAATTCAACAATCTCAGTTATAGCTAGTTGCATAACAAGTCTGTCCATCAGTGCGATACGTTCAACCTCCCAGTTTGTCGTATTTTTGTCAATAAGTTCTATATTTTGTTTGGCCTTGAGAATTGCCTGGCGAAAGAGATGTTTAACAAAATGTTCATCATCTTCATTTTTAAAAAGCGGCATCAATGGCACTTCTGGACCGGAATTCGCTTTAAATTTTTTCAGGGTCTTTTCAACCATCAGTGAAATATAATCAATATCATCATTCCAGTAAATACTCTGTTCTTCAAATGCATTAAGAAGTTCCTCTGATGAGGGGAAAAACTCAGTAACCAGCTTTATTATGAACTTTTTGTCCTCAGAATATCCCGTCTTCTCATCTTTCATGTATTTTATGTATGGTTCCCATTTCACCATCTGGTTATAAAGAATTTTAGGAAGGTCAGGGTTAATATTCCATGATATTCTTTTTGATTCCTGATATTTTTTTAGAGCATTATTGATCCGGAGCTGTGCGATTACTCTGTTGTCAACAAATCGTCTGTTAGGGTTGAGGTCTTCCTTTGAAGGCATTTTCTTACGGAGCCCGAAATTTATTTTTTCTAGAGCGACATCGGCAAGTTCCAGGATGAGAAGTAACAGATAAAAATAGAGTTCATAAGATTTATTGATACTGAACATAAGTTCATTTTCAGCTTTGGCCAGGTCACCGTCATCTCTCCGGTTGTAGGCGTAAAGGCATATAAGTGCTTTAATGCGAAGTAATCGTCTGCTTAACATTTATTTTGTAAAGAACATGAAAAACGGTGCAAAAATAGAGATTTTAATTCAGCTATTAAAAATTATTTGCTTTTTTAAAATTTTTAGTCCCGTCATATTGATTAACTTATTTTGATTTGACAAAATATTTTTTACTTTTGACAGGGTTTAATTATATAAATCATTCAATTATGGAAGAAGGAACTGTGAAAATCAATGAGAATGAAGAAAAAACAAGAAAAGAAGAAATCTATACAAAAGTTGTACGAGCGGGCAAAAGAACGTATTTCTTCGATGTAAAAGCAACACGCAAAGATGATTATTATCTTACCATCACAGAGAGCAAAAAACGGACGGGTAAGGAAGGCAAGACTTTTTATGAAAAGCACAAAATTTTTCTTTACAAAGAAGATTTTGAAAAATTTACCGAGGGTTTGAAGGATGTGGTGAACTTCATCAATAATGGGAAGACAACAAAGTATGAGGAGGTGAGATCTGAGAACAATAATGCAGGTGAAACCGATACTGAAGAGCTTTCCACCGGCAAGTTTACAAGTGTCAGTTTCGAAGATCTGGGATAAACCCTGGTTATCGCTTTTTTTAAGGAATAAGACAAGTAAATTATGCCATTTTAACAATATACAGCTAAACAAATGGCTGATTATTTTCTTTTAATTGCTGGAATCATCCTCATGATTTTTGGTCTTATAGGATGCCTGGTACCTGTTTTACCGGGGCCTCCTCTCAGTTATGCAGGTATCCTGTTGCTTCATTTCACCAGATTCGCAAATTTCAGCAAATGGACACTGATAATACTTGCTTGTGTAACGGTAGCCGTTACGATTCTTGATTATATCGTTCCCGTTTGGGGTACCAGGAAATTCGGAGGATCAAAATATGGAACAAGAGGTGCAACGGTGGGGCTTATAATAGGTTTCTTTCTTGGTCCGGCCGGGATAATAATCGGTCCGCTAATAGGAGCAATTGTAGGGGAGCTTATATTTAAAGACGATTTCAGATATGCACTGAAAGCTGGCATTGGCAGCCTGCTAGGCTTTCTGACTGGCATAGGCCTTAAACTGGCTGCCTCTTTCGTTATGACATTTTACTTTATCAAGGAACTGATAAAATAAAAAACACTGAGTCTGCTTAGAGATTCTCAGTGTTTTTAAATTAAATTTTACCTGGCAAGGTTTTAATAAGCTATATCTTATTTCCGATCGTTGCCACCATTACTGCTTTTATAGTGTGGAGGCGATTTTCAGCCTGGTCGAATACAACCGAGTGCTCTGATTCGAAAACATCTTCAGTCACCTCTATACCATCCAGACCATATTTGCGGAAGATTTCTTCACCCACTGTTGTTTCCCTGTTGTGAAATGCCGGCAGGCAATGCAGAAACTTAACAGAAGGATTTCCGGTTTTTCTGACAACCTCCATATTAACCTGATAGGGTCGCAGGAGTTTAATACGTTCTTCCCATGCCGATTCTGGTTCTCCCATCGACACCCATACGTCAGTATAGAGAAAATCAACTCCCCGCACAGCCTTATCAACATTATCAGTAATGGTTATCTTCGCACCTGTCTCTTTTGCTATCTCCATGCATTGCTTTACCAGCCACATGCCTGGCTGAAATTTTTCAGGAGCAGCAATTCTGAAATCCATACCCATTTTTGAAGCACCAACCATAAGTGAATTTCCCATATTAAAACGGGCATCACCAAGATAACAAAAACTGATTCTGTTTAGTGTCTTACCAGAATGTTCAGCCATTGTCATCAGGTCGGCAAGTATCTGAGTGGGATGAAACTCATTTGTAAGGCCATTCCAGACCGGAACTCCTGCATATTTTGCAAGTTCTTCTACTATGTCCTGCCCGAAGCCCCTGTATTCTATTCCATCATACAACCTGCCAAGCACCCTGGCAGTGTCTTTCATCGATTCCTTATATTTCATCTGTGAACCTGTGGGCCCTATGTAGGTTACATGAGCTCCCTGGTCAAATGCTGCCACCTCAAAGGCACACCGGGTTCTGGTTGATGACTTTTCAAAAATCAAAGCAATATTCTTGCCCTTTAGACGCTGAATTTCTTTACCTTCTTTCTTCTCCTTCTTTAGTTTCGCGGCAAGTTCAAGAAGATAATTTATCTCTTCGGGTGTGAAATCAAGAAGCTTAAGAAAATGACGACCTTTAAGATTTACTTCCATTTTATGATTTATTTTATTTAATGCTGTTTAACTTACTCAGTTATACTTTACCTGGTTGTTGAAATTAACCGTGCAAATATAAAAGGATATTGAAATCAAATTACTTTTTGCTCCCTATTAATATTTATTGTGATATCAAAAAATGTACTCATTTGAGGAGGAAAGCACATTTGTAAGATTTATTAATAATTGGAAGCTAAAATTTCCAGTTCCACCATCTGGTTAAAAAAATTTTATTACATTTGAAAATCATTAATATCAATTGAGTAGGTGAAATCGTTTAATTTTCTGACAATTGCAGGGGTTACAATATTAATTTTACCAGCCTGCCGCGAAAAAGGCTATAAAAACATCAATGAGGGAGAGATTCATTACTCGATTGAATATCTGAAAAATACAGGTTCCACCTCCAATGAATTCAAACCTAAAACACTGGTAGTTACTTTCAAAGACGACAAGATTCTTTTTGAAATTTTGTCGCCTATTGGCAGTCAGGGAATTATCAACATAGTAAATCCCGATAAAGGAATTTATGACACCTATGTTAACCTGCTGGCAACCAAACTTTACTATTCTGCTTCCCCTGATGAAATATCTCCCGGCTTCAGCTGGATGGAGGGCGTAATAATAAAGAAAACTTCGAAAAGATCCGTAATCTGTGGGTATGAATGCAATCATGCAGAAGCTGTCTTTCCTTCAGTATCCGACAAAGTTTATGACATCTGGTATACCGACGAGATAAAAGTAAAAAATTCAAATGCTTCCACTCCCTTCAAACAGATAGACGGAGTTTTAATGAGTTTCTACTATATTATGGGCGGTTCCGAGATGAAATTCGAAGCTGAAGCAGTATATAAGAAAACCGTTTCTGATAAAATTTTCGAAAGAAGGTCAAAATACAAGCTGATTTCGAAAAAAGACATGGATAAAATTATTTCCGATATTGTTAATCTTTAGCTTTTTCATTTCCGGAAAAATCATTTTAAAATATTTACCTTTGGACTCTGGAAACCGACAGGTCAGAGTTATTATCATCAATGGAGGTAATGAAATCATCTAAAGGAGAAAAGAGCAGTAACGGAGAATCCGGCAAAAAAAACAGTACCGGAAGCAGCAGAGGAAAAAAATCAGGAAGTGGTGAAAAATTCCGTTTCCTTTTTGGAATCGTATTAACCGGTACAGCTGCTTACCTTCTCATTGCTTTTATTGCATTTCTGTTCTGGTGGAAAACAGACCTCAGTCTTGCAACTGACCAGGTAATATCCGGTCCAGAATTACAGGTTAAGAACTGGTCAGGTAAACTGGGTGTATGGCTTTCGGAGTTTTTTATTACAAACGGTTTCGGACTGGGGGCATTTTTCATCCCGCTGATTATTGCAGCCGCCGGGCTTAAGCTACTGAATTTCCCGAGTCTGAGATTCTGGAAACTGCTTCTGAAATTCACATTTGCAACAATTCTTTTATCCTTACTTGCCGGATATGTTTTCGGCATGGCAGGAGGTTTTCTTGGCAGCGGCCCTGGAGGTGCACAGGGTTATTTTGTTGTTAAATGGCTCAATTCATTCATTGGAAAACCTGGCACCGGAATACTATTGATTGTGCTAACTCTCCTGTTCCTGGTATTTATTCTGAATATTCATCCTGAAACTTTAAGTAAAATTTTAAAGTCTCTGTTTACAAAATTTTTAAAGAAACAGCAACCTGCTGGAGAAATTAAGTCTGAAACCGATAACGAAAAGAATTTAAAAAACGAAGCAGAAACAAAAGATGAGGATGCAGGAGATATTATTGTAAGGCCGGTTTATCCGCTAAATGATGAAAATCAGTTTGAAGAAATAGTTCCCGATGAACACGACGGTGGAATTATACGTGTACTCGGAGATTCAGAGCTATTAACCGTTGAGCCTGTCAGCAAAGATGTACCCCTGAAAGTAACCAGGGCAAAAGAAGGGGAACAGCTCAGTGAGGAAGAAGTGGAAAAAATCATGGAAAATTACGACCCGAGGCTTGACCTGCCAAGGTACAAATTTCCTCCGGTTTCACTTCTGAAAGAATACAAGAGCCAGAGCTCAATTGATAACCGTGAAATAATCGAAAACAAGGATAATATTGTAAAAACCCTTGCCGATCACAAGATTCCCATAAAAAATATCACCGCAACCGTTGGACCTACGGTAACTCTCTACGAGGTCGTTCCAGAACGAGGGGTGAGGCTTGCAAGAATAAAATCGCTTGAAAACGACATAGCCCTTAATCTTTCAGCATTGGGGATCAGAATTATAGCACCTATCCCGGGT
>JBASIK010000035.1:0-1685 GCA_049654745.1 Bacteroidales bacterium | reverse complement strand
GACAAATTTTATTTCCGTAATTTTACCCATGTTGTATTTGTTTTATACCAAAAACCAAATTACAACATTCGGGGGAAACCATATGGGAGTACCCCTTTTTTTATTATTTTAGTCGGACACTAGTGATAAGATATTATCATTGGAAAATTACAGTTTAGAAATTTTTTTAAATAAGAAAATTTATTAATTAATAATATTTCTAAACTATCCTGTAAACAAAAAATAGTCTGCATTTTAACCGGAAAAGAAAATTGAAATATTGAGATAAGAATATGCTGATATTTAAATATTTACTCAGCCCCTGAGATTTTCCCGGTTAGTATTTGATTTTATTATCGAAAAACATATTTTTAGTACGTAAAATATATTTGCCATGAAAATAGGAGTTGACCTCGGCGGTACAAATATCAGAACAGCTCTTTGTGAAGAAGATAAAATCATTAATCAGAAACATCATGAACTTGTTAATAAAGGGTCGCTCGAAGATACACTCGAGCAATTGAAATATGCAATTCGGGCTGTCTTTGATCCCGGTGTAAGGGGCATTGGAAATAGGGGTACCCTCTGTTGTCGACATCTATAATGGGATAGTTTATAATGTTACGCATATACCTTCCTGGACAAAAGTTGAACTGAAAAATATTCTTGAAAGTGAGTTTAAGGTACCTGTATATGTAAACAATGATGTCAATTGCTTTGTGCTTGGAGAATACGTTTATGGAACCGCAAAAGGTTATGATCCTGTTGTAGGTCTGGCTGTTGGAACAGGATTGGGATCGGGTATCATAATTGACGGGAAACTCTTTACGGGCGCTAATTGCGGAGCAGGCGAGGTAGGACCCATGCCTTATCTGGGAAAAACCCTTGAATATTATGTGAGCGGAAACTTTTTCCAGGCATTTTTTAGAACACCTGCACGTGAAATGGCAGAAAAAGCTTTTAATGGCAATTATGAGTCCATTCTGGCATGGAATGAGTTCGGAAAGCATTTTGCGAATGCCATTAAAATTGTGGCTTATGCATACGATCCTCAGGCAATAATTATCGGAGGCAGTATATCAAAGGCTTTTTCCCTGTACGAAAAAAGCATGCTGGAATCGCTTCAGGATTCTGAATTCCCGGAGTCGCTTAAGAAACTGAAAATATTAGTCACCTCTAATCCGGATATAACTATTCTTGGAGCAGCATCCCTTATTCCGTGAATGTTTCCTTACCTGTCATGCTGGTTCAGAAATCAATTCCAAAATAATAGGGGATTTAACGGAAAGTGGTGTCGTTCTGAAAAAGTTGACAGGGAATTAATTCAGAGAGGCCTCATGGGGGGAAGTATATACAACCCGCACTTACTGAGCTGAAGACATTATAATCCTTGAGTTAAGGAATGAGGAAAGATTAGAAATTTTAAGGTTAATTCTTGCAGTCGATAATTCAAATTCAATGAATATATCCAACTGCTTTTGCTACAACCATTTACCTAAAGCAACTTATTGACAATTGAATGACGCGTTGAGCGGAGCGAAGCGCAAATGACGCTAAATTAAATGGCACGCGGAGGACGCGGATTCCGGCTTCGCCGGAAACGCAGATTTGCGCGGATAGAAATCAACTACGTTGGGAATAAGTGAAATGGAGGTCCCGACAGCGAAGCGTATCGGGAACAATTGAATTACTATCGAATTACTATT
>JBASIK010000034.1:0-3914 GCA_049654745.1 Bacteroidales bacterium | reverse complement strand
TAAATAACTCTTTAGGTAACATTACTCTTCTGTTCCATGGCAACTCACCAGAAGTAATTAGAGATAAAGTTGTAGAAAATTTTGATGCCCGGGCAAAAAATAAAAGAGATGATTATAAAATACTTATCTCAACCGAAGTTCTTTCTGAAGGTGTTAACCTCCACAGAGCTAATATAGTAATAAACTACGATATACCCTGGAACCCCACAAGGTTAATGCAAAGAGTGGGGAGAATAAACCGCATAGATACCCCATTTAAAAAAATCTATACATTTAACTTTTTTCCCACAAAACAAGCAGATTCTGAAATTGAGCTCACAAACATTGCTCGTTCAAAAATAGAAGCATTCCTAACATTGCTTGGTGGTGATAGCTCAATTCTCACCGAAGGAGAACCTATCTCCTCTCACGAATTATTTGACAAATTACTTTCCAAGGAAGCTATTATAGAGGATGAGGAAGAAGAAAGTGAGCTCAAATATTTAAGAATTATTGAGGATGTCCGCAATAAAAATCCTGAACTTTTTGAAAGGATAAAGCACCTCCCTAAAAAAGCACGTTCTGCAAAGATATTCCCTCAATCTCTAAAAGATGCTGCTTCTTTTAATTCTCTAATAACTTTCTTTAGGAAGGGTAAATTAGTCAAATTCTTCATCTCGGACAAAAACAACGAATCCGCAATAGAACTTGATTTTTTAAACGCTGCAAAATTCCTGGAAAGTTCCTCTGATGAAAAAAGAGCAAAGCTACCTCTTGCAGATTACTATGAACTGCTTGATAAAAATAAAAGCGCCTTCTCTTATGCAACTACTGAAGAAGTTATTGGAATTCATCGACGTGGTGGCGCAAATAACGAAACTAAACTTTTAAAATTTTTGAAAGCAACACAAAAAAATAGTAAACAACTGACAGAAGAACAAGAAGAATATCTTAAGAAAATCATAACCCGGCTTGAAGAAGGAGCTTTACCAAAACAAACAGTAAAGAAAGCCCTCAAGGCCTTAGACAACCTCGAAGAAGAGATACGAAATCCATTAAAAGTAATTGGTACTTTACAAAGAGAAATTTCACCTATCCTTCTTAAAAGCCACTATGCAGAAACTTCTGCTATAACAGAGGGGAAAAGGGAAGTTATATTATCTCTTTATTTAGTAGAGGGAAACGATGAATAGGGAACAAGCAAAAAAACTCATCAGAGAGACATTTGAGTCGCCTTTTGATAAAAATAATTTTATTGCTTTTCTCAAAAACCTCTTGAAATACTTTGAAGAAAAAACGTTTGTTTATCAAGGGAATTATATTCCTGATGCATTCAAGCAATACATAAGTTCATTAGAGAGAATCGGCCAATACACTTGTGATGGGAAAGAGATAGATTTACTGGTTGTCCAGCTAAAAAGAGAGACCTCGCTTGAACGAGCAAGAACGGCACAAAGAAACTTTATCGCATGGTATTTAAAAGGAAGTAGAGGCGGAAAATTAAAAGATGCTTCACTCGTCGCTTTTGTATCACCAGATAAAAAGGACTGGCGTTTTTCTCTTGTGGAAATGGATTACCGCTTTGAAGAAACCCCTTCTGGCAAAAACAAAGTAAAAGAAGCACTTACACCGGCAAGAAGATGGTCATTTCTTGTGGGGAAAAATGAAAAAAGCCACACTGCTCAAAGTAGATTCGTTCCAATACTCGAAAACGATAGTCAGAAACCAACTCTTGAAGACTTAGAGCAAGCATTCAATGTTGAAGTAGTTTCAAAAGAGTTTTTCCAAAAATACAGAGACCTTTTTATAAGAACAAAGTTAGAGCTTGATAAAATTGTTAAAAATGATGCAAAGGTAAGACAGGAATTTGAAAGCAAAAATATAAACACCGTTGACTTTGCTAAAAAACTCCTCGGCCAAATTACTTTCCTTTATTTCCTGCAAAAAAAAGGTTGGTTTGGAGTAGCTCGTGATAATAAGTGGGGGAGCGGACCAAAGCATTTCTTGCGAGAGCTATTCGAGAAAAAATATGAGAATTATAAAAACTTCTTCAATGATATTTTAGAACCACTTTTTTACGAAGCTTTGCGCATCGACCGTAGGCACGATGATGATTATTACAGCCGTTTCGGTTGTAAAATCCCTTTTCTTAACGGCGGGTTATTTGACCCAATCAATAACTATGATTGGGTACATATAGATATTACCCTGCCTAACAGCCTCTTTTCCAACTCAAACAAAACAAAAGAAGGCGATACCGGGGATGGTATACTTGATGTTTTTGACCGCTACAACTTCACTGTCTGCGAAGACGAACCTCTCGAAAAAGAGGTAGCCATCGACCCAGAGCTATTGGGAAAAACTTATGAACAATTTAATGCCATCCACTCTGATAACTTTGATGAGTTTGTAAAAAGTATTGGCACTGGTGAAGAAAATAAATTCAACAAATCCTACGGTGTTTATTATACCCCACGCGAGATTGTACATTACATGTGTCAACAAAGCCTGATTGAATATCTCTATACCAAATTTATAGAAGCACATTTAGACAACGAAATCACAAAACAAGATGTTGAAGATCTAATTGAGTTAGGCGAATTAATTACCGAATATGAAGCAGAAGCTCATATTAAAGGACAAAATATTAAAAATGGCAATCAGAAATCTTCGATATATACTTCTCTACTATCCGAATGCATACGCCATTATGCCAAAACTATAGACAGTTGGTTGGATAGTATTGCTATATGTGACCCCGCTGTGGGTTCTGGTGCCTTTCTTGTGGGCATGATGACAGAGATAGTGCGCGCAAAGAGTATACTATCCGTTTTCCTTAAGAAGGAAAACAATTCTTCCTACGAGTTTAAACGGCACTGCATTGAATATTCTCTCTACGGTGTAGATATTGACCCCGGTGCCTGTGAAATCGCTAAACTCCGTCTCTGGTTATCACTAGTAGTTGATGAAGACGACATTCGGCAAATAAAACCTTTGCCTAATCTTGATTATAAGATCGTGTGTGGAGACTCATTAATTAGTGTAGAGAAGAATCTTTTTAATGCCGAACTATTCAATCAGCTTGAAAGCTTGAAACCATTACTCTTTAACGAAACGAACCCTACCAAAAAGCAAGAATACAAAAAACAAATTGATGAGCTAATTTATCAAATAACCAATAACCACAATAAGTTTGACTTTAAAATTTATTTCTCAGAGGTCTTTCATGAAAAAGGTGGGTTTGATATTGTAATTGCCAATCCGCCGTATATTCAATTACAGAAAGACCACGGAAAGCTTGCAAATATTTATAAAAATTATGGATTTGAAACATTTGATAGAAGAGGCGATATTTACACACTTTTCTATGAGAAAGGACTGCAAATACTCAACAATAGCGGCCACCTTACCTTTATCTCCTCCAACAAATGGATGCGGGCAGGTTACGGAGAAAAACTCAGAAGTTTTTTCTTAAAATACAACCCCAAAATATTGATTGACCTTGGACCAAATGTGTTCGAAAGTGCAACAGTTGACACCAATATGCTTATCATACAAAAAGCAAAAAATCAAAACCAGCTAAAAGCTGTTACTATAACCGAAAACAAAAAAGACAACCTCGATTTTTTCCGTATTTTAAAGGATAACGGTGTGGTATTAAGTAATCTCACCAAAGATGCCTGGTTTATTGGTAACAATGCCGAACAGCAACTAAAGGAGAAAATAGAACACATCGGCAAGCCGCTTAAAGATTGGGATGTGAAAATTTATTACGGAATAAAAACTGGACTCAATGAAGCCTTTATCATTGATAGTACCAAACGTCAGGAGATACTGAGCAACTGCAAGGATGAAGATGAACGTCGTCGTACTGAAGCCATAATTAAACCCCTACTACGAGGGCGAGACATTAAGCGGTATTACTACGAATGGGC
>JBASIK010000033.1:0-3967 GCA_049654745.1 Bacteroidales bacterium | reverse complement strand
TATAGTACTACCCTGAATTAAGACCACTGGTTAAGTGTAAATTTAATAACTTTAAACCAGTGTATTATGAAAGCAAAAAGACAAAAACATTCAGGAGCATTTAAAGCTAAAGTTGCCATTGAGGCATTACAAGAAAGAGAGACTCTATCAGAACTTTCAAAAAAGTATGGTATCCATCCGAACCAGATAACCCGGTGGAAGAAAGAGTTCCTTGAAAGAGCTCCGCAGTTGTTTGATAAGGCCCAGGTACCGGAAGACCATGAGAAGGAGATGGAAAGGATGTATTCCAAGATCGGCCAGTTGGAGATGGAACGTGACTATTTAAAAAAAAACTTAAAGAAGCTGGGGCTATGACACAACGGCTCCAGATGGTTAATTGTAAAGAACCTTTGAGTATCCGTCGCCAGTGTGATCTTGTGAGTGTAAGCCGGGGCAGTTTTTATTACAAACCACCTGGTGAGACAGAAGAAAACCTCCATATAATGAGGCTAATGGATGAACATTACCTGGAACGTCCAAGTGAAGGTGTCGTCCGCATGCGGGATTTTCTTCTGGCTCGTGGTATTATTGCTAATCATAAGCGAATCAGAAGGTTGCTGAGACTAATGGGCATCATGGCCATTTATCCGAAGAAGAACCTGAGCCGTCCTGGCCAGGCAAAGTATATAAGACCGTATTTGCTCAAAGGGCTGACAATAGATCATCCTAATCAGGTATGGGCAATTGACATAACCTACATTCCAATGCCAAAAGGTTTTCTTTATCTGACAGCCATTATAGACATTTACAGCCGCTATGTTGTCGGATGGGGCATATCCAATACTCTTGACGCCAGCTGCAGCCGGAGTGTCACAAAAGAGGCTATTGCCAGGCACGGTAAGCCGGAAATCATTAACTCGGATCAGGGCAGTCAGTTTACCTGCCATGAATGGATCGAATTGCTTGAAAAGGAGGAAATCAAAATCAGCATGGATGGCAAGGGCAGGGCTATTGATAATATTTTTATCGAAAGGTTCTGGCGATCAGTAAAATGGGATTATGTTTACATCAAGGTCCCCGCTGATGGACTTGAACTTTACCAGGGTCTGAAGGATTACATGGATTATTACAATAATCAGCTTTGTCATCAGGGTATTGATCATCAGATACCGGCGAACAGATATTATCAGGCAGCATAATGATTTTTCTTTCTAAATACCAAAATAATCAGACTGCAGAACCTGTCAAGATCAAGACAAGTCCTTTCAGGAATCTTGACAGAACCCGCATTCTGATTGAGAAAGTATTTACAAAAGAAAAATCATCAAGAAAAAAACCTATATTTGTATAACCCGTGGTTAAAAAACGGGGAGTACTAAACAAAGAAATGTCTTCCTCTACCAATATTTCCTGTAATGTGATGTGGTATTGTGAGATACTTTTCTGGTGGAGAACATGGTCCAAAAATGCAAAATTCGAATTCTTCGTTATACCCTAATCCTAATTTGTTACTTAAAATAAAAGTCGGACATACTAAAATTTGTCTCTCGTAATTAATCGAAATTATTGAGACATCACCCAATAAATTCAGGCTTATATTATTTAATGGTCTTGAATCAATTATGTCTTCTTGATTTTGAGCAAATAATGCTCTCCCTGTAAATAATAATATTGTTAGCAAGACTATTTTTCTCATCATATCAAGGATTTTCTTTTATTACCGCCAACGGTCAGCGGTATGTGCAGTTTGTGGCAACGGCCTTCCGGCCGTTGTGGCGCGTGTTTTTGCCTGTCACTTTCAAGTTACACCGTTCCTTTCACACCGTTGAGACTTTTATTAGTTATTGTAATACGGACTTATATTTTTACTAAGTTATATATTCTTTTGCGATCTTCCAACTTACTGGCAATGAGCGAAAACCGTGCCAAACACATTGCATATACCGCTTGTTAGGCACAGTTATTGGTTAATTCTGTTTTATCTGTGCGTTTCCTGTTATTTTGATTTGAGCATTTCCCCCAACAACAATTTTCGTTCCTTGAGATTCCATTTCTGTCCCTTGAATTGTTGTCTCGCCTTTTGAACCTTGTGATCCACCGGTCACAAGAATTGGAGCCTTCATTCTGGTCCCATTGATAATCACAGTTCCATTACTATGATCAAATCTGATCCCTCTAATTGCTTCGACTAAGGCATTATCAACTTCTATGCTTCCAGTACCAGCAGATGCATCTAATACACCAAGAGCTTCAGAAAACACTCGTTCAATCTCTTGCGGTGTATTTGCAGTCTGAAGAAGAACTTCCAAGTCAGGTCTTTTCTTAATGACTTTGTCAAAAAAGTCTTTAATGACTGGACTCGTAAAATTTGCTAGGTAACTTGCACCTAGGCTTCCAATAATTCCAATAGTAATTGGGTCCATTCTATTATAGTTTAAGTTAGTAATTGTGCCTAACATCCCTGTAAAAACAATATTGCTTTTATATGGTTATGTGATGTCATTTTTTAATTCATTAAAATTGTGTTTATTATGTTTAAAAATAGCATCAATAGGACTGGTAATATTTGCAAGACTTTTCTTGCTTACATAAGTATATATCGATGTGGTCTCCAGCTTTGAATGTCCCAATAATTTCTGAATAAACCTTATATCAGTACCCCTTTCCAGTAAATGCGTAGCAAAAGAGTGCCGTAACATGTGTGGCGTAACTACCTGTTTTAAACCAGCTCTTTCGCTCGCATTGCTCAAAATGTTTCTAATACTCCCGGAACTGTACTTTTTTCTCCCTGCTCCTTCAAAAAGCCAGTAATTGGGTTTATGTAAATCCAGATAACTGTTTAATAAATTTTTCATCTCCTCACCAAGTATTGTTATACGGTCTTTCCTGCCTTTCCCATTTCGAATATAAACAACGTTTTTTTCAAAATCAATATCTTTTATACGCAAATTTATCAGTTCATTACGCCTTATACCTGTACTGTATAACATTGCTATTATACAACGATGCTTAATATTTGAAGTAACCTTCAATAATGACAGCATATCATTTTCACTAATTACATTCGGTAAATGAAATTCTTTCCTTGGCCTTTCAATATCATATACAGTTCTTTCTTTTCCAAGTACCCGCTCATAATAAAACTTAATAGCATTAATTGTTTGATTCTGAGTGCTGTGACTGATTTTATGCTTTTCTACCAGATAAACTAAATATTGCCTAATATCTTCTTTTGTTATCTCTTATAGAGGTTTGTTATTGAATCGACGCACAAATTTTTCAAAAAGATTAACATATGTTTTTATGGTATTTTCGCTATAGTTCCTCCTTTTTAATTCATCTATATAACTTTTCAGAACATTTACTCCAATGTCATTTAAAACCTGTTGCCGGAGTATAATTCCTTTTAACCCAGTATAATCAATCCACGCAATATTCCTGTATGCTTTTAATACGTCATCAACCGCATTAGGTCTTTCTTCAATGTACCAAAACCTTCGGGTATTACTCCATTTTGCTTTAAGTTTTTTCTTCGCAATTTCAATCAACTCACAGTCGTAACTGAAAATTAATGCAACGGCATTAATGCCTCTGTGGTAAACATGTGTCAGTTTTATGATTTTATTTTTTTCTGCCCGTTTTCAAAAATGAAAGTATAATATTTTTAATTTAATTTGCCCTGAAAATCCTTTTTGAAGTTTTTTCTCTCCGCTATGCACCTGGCTATATCATTGGTTTCATCCGCATAACCTCCCCAGTTATTTTCTTTCCGCTTTTCCACTCCCTCTCGCATTCACACTCACTCAGCTTTGTTGGTCCTGATCTTCTACACTCACACTGTTTTTGTCGCACCTTTTCTTCCTTACGATTTTACACCTTCTTTTTTAGACCCACGGATTCAAGGTTCAGGAGTTCAGGGTTCAAAGTTCAAGGTTTCAGAGTTTCAGGAGTTTCAGTATCTGTCATTATACTTTCTCCTTTCTCCTTT
>JBASIK010000032.1:0-38850 GCA_049654745.1 Bacteroidales bacterium | reverse complement strand
GGAAGGAAATGTTCGAATTGCATTCGAACAGGATATTTTCAGACTTCCTGATTACAAACACATTGTTCACGCAGTTGTGATAGGAGCTGCAACTAAAAACGGAAGACCTGTCTCCCCTGAATTTGTACTAAAAAAGCTCAAGCTACCAGATTGAAAAATTATTTATGTACATAGATTAAATTGAAATCATTAAAATATACCCAAATGAAACCTTCAAAATTTATTATCAGACATTTATGTGCTGCATTATTTTTAGCAGTTATCGTAATTCCGGTAGAAAGCCAGTCAATCACAGGTGACTGGTATGGATCAATTTCAGTACAGGGTATTTCACTCCGTATTAACCTTCATGTAACTCGTTCAGAGAATGGCTATAGTTCAACCTGGGACAGCCCGGATTAGGGTGCAATAGGTATTCCCTCAACTACTACAACTTTCACTTACCCTGATTTTTCATTCTCTCATTCACAGGCAGGATTCAGATACTCCGGGAAAGTAACGCCAGACTATTCGGCTATTGAAGGTACTCTATTTCAGGGAGGACAAAAGTTTGAACTTACATTCACACGACGTCCTGTTGCTGCTGCTCCTGGCAGTCAGGCAGCTTTAAAAGAAAAATATGAAAAACAGGAAGTCTATATAACAATGCGCGATGGAATACGATTATTTACATCAATTTATATACCTAAGAATAAAACCGTACTGCATCCGATATTGTTAAACCGGACACCTTACAATATTGAACCAGGAGGACCTGATGCCTTTAATTTCTTTATGCAGGTTTACTCAAGATATGCTGAATCAGAATACATTATGGTTTTTCAGGATGTAAGGGGTAAATATATGAGTGAAGGTGTTTTTGAGGATATCAGACCGGTTATACCTGTCAAAACCTCTGACAAAGACATTGATGAAACTACTGATACATGGGATACGGTTGACTGGCTTGTTAAAAATGTTCCAGGTAACAATGGCAGGGTTGGAATATTCGGTATTTCGTACCCTGGTTTTTATTCCACCATGGGAGCTATAAATGCCCATCCTGCGGTAAAAGCAGTCTCACCCCAGGCGCCTGTTACTGCATGGTTTATTGGTGATGATTTTCACCACAACGGAGCATTTTTCCTTCTCGACTGTTTCAGCTTCTTTTACAGCAATGGCCACCAGCACCGCACTCCCAGCCGCAGAGGATTTCCATCATTCAAATGGCCTGTTCCCGACAATTATGAGTTTTTCCTTTCACTAGGCCCTACAAGAAATATATCGCCAAAATATTTTGGCGACAGCGTCAAATTCTGGAATGATGCATTTGCACATCCTGATTATGATGATTTCTGGAAAGCCAGGGATCCCAGGCAGTATCTTAAAAATATTAAACCTGCAGTAATGACCGTAGGCGGATGGTTCGATGCCGAAGACCTTTACGGAACCCTGCATACATACCAGGCTATTGAGGAACAGAACCCAAGGACACTTCCAAACACCATCGTTATGGGACCATGGTCACACAGCCAATGGGCTTTTGGAAAGGCGGAAAACCTTGGTAACATTTATTGGGGTTTAGATGCAAATGAAAAATTTATTCAACTTGAAAAAGAATTTTTTGATTATTACCTGAAAGGTGAAGGTAGCGGAAAATTTGCAGAAGCAACCATATTTATAACAGGCTCCAATACATGGCGGGAATTTGATACATGGCCACCTGTTAATACAGAAGAGAAAAAACTATATCTGCAACCAGGAGGAAAACTTTCATTTACTGCTCCTACCGTTAAATCCAGTTTTGATGAATATGTGGCAGACCCAATGAAACCAGTGCCATATACCGAAGATGTCCACGCGTCCAGAACCGCAGAATATATGACTGATGATCAGAGATTTGCCTCCCGCAGGCCTGATGTTATGGTTTACGCAACAGATATTCTGGCTGAAGATATTACGTTTACAGGACCCCTCACAGCAGATCTTTTTGTGTCCACCACCGGAACAGATGCAGATTACGTAGTTAAACTTATAGATGTTTTCCCGCCCGATATGAAAAATCCTGAGGATAAAAAGATTAACGTGCCCCTTGGAGGTTATCAGATGCTTGTCAGAGGTGAAGTATTCAGAGGTAGATACCGAAACAGTTTCGAAAAGCCTGAGCCTTTTATACCCGGAAAAGTGACCGAAGTCAGATATACAATACCCGATGTGGCTCACACATTTAAAAAGGGGCATAGAATAATGATACAGATACAGAATTCATGGTTCCCTCTGGTTGACAGAAATCCTCAGAAATTTGTGAATATTTATAAATGCAGTGAGGAAGATTTTCAAAAAGCCACTCACAGAATATATCATGATTTGAAATATCCTACTAATCTTAAAGTACTTGTACTTAAGGAAAAATAACTCATTATTGGATTGTTGATTTTTACATATTTTCATAAACTTCTTAAATAGACTTCTCTCTATATAGGATTTGTAAAATAAATAGAACTGCCTGCAATCTGAATGATATTCTAAATCTGTGTTATAATAGTTTCTCTATTATAAATTTTCTATATATTTACAATGAACCATAATAATTTACACTGATGAAACCAAAGAGGTTTTCGAGAAGACAATTTTTCACTATTGCTGCTGCCGGAACCGGTACCGTTCTTTTGAATAAAGACTTATCTTTTGCCGACGGCCTTAACCAGTTTTCCGGTGTTGACCCGTTTAAAAAAATAACACTTGGAAAAACAGGCATCCGGACAACACTTCTGGGCATGGGAACAGGTTTCAGTGGTTACAACCGCTCTTCAAATATTACAAGAGCCGGGATTGCTGAATCTGTAATAAAGGCAGCATATGAAAAGGGTATACGGTACTTTGATTGTGCCGACAGCTACGGTACCCACCCATTTACAAGAGAGGCACTCAAATCGTATCCTCGTGAATCTTACGTTATTGGAACAAAAATGTGGGTACTTAAGGGAGGAATCCCGGAACCGGAAAGGCCAGATGCAGAAATAGTTGTAGACAGATTCAGAAAAGAACTTAATACTGACTATATCGACATCGTTCAACTTCATTGCATGACTTCCGGAACATGGACCGACGAGCAGAAAAGATTTATGGATGGCCTTGAAAATCTTAAGGCTAAGAAAATAATCAGAGCCCATGGTGTTTCGGTACATTCACTCGAAGCACTCAAAGCAGCTGCAGAAAGCCCATGGGTTGATGTTATCCATGTTAGAATAAATCCTTTTGGTGAAAGTATGGACAGTAAAGATCCTGATGAAGTTTTACCTGTAATAAAAAAGATTCATGATTCAGGAAAGGGAGTTATTGGAATGAAACTTATCGGTAACGGAAAATTCAGAAATGATCCCGAAAAGATTAATGCTTCACTTAAATTCGTTCTCGGGCTGGGTACAGTGGATATGATAATTATAGGCTTTGAAAAACCTGAACAAATTGATGATTATATGAACAGAATGAAAAATAAGGTATTGTAAAATTACAGCCATGAAAACATACAGGCTATTGTTATTATTAATATGCGTTTTTAACCTTTTGCATCGGGCTGAAGGTCAAAATAAAAACAAGAATATAATTATTGCTCCAGGCGCTGAAGTTATAAAACTGGCAGGAGATTTTTCTTTTACTGAAGGTCCTGCAGCAGATAGAAAAGGTAACGTTTACTTTACCGATCAGCCTAATAACCGAATAATGGTATGGACTACCGACGGAAAACTTGAAACATATATGCAACCTGCCGGAAGAGCCAATGGTCTGTTTTTCGATAAAGACGGTAATCTATGGGCATGTGCTGATGAGAAAAACGAACTCTGGAAAATATCTCCTGACAAAAAAATTGAAATTATTGTCCAAAAGTATAATAATGCAGTATTCAATGGACCAAATGATCTCTGGATTGCACCCGGCGGAGGAATATATTTCACAGACCCTTTTTACAGAAGAACATGGTGGGATCATACAGAGCGACCTCAGGACAAACAATGTGTATATTTTCTGCCTCCCGGCGGAAAAGAACCGATAAGAATTATTGATGATCTGGTTCAGCCTAATGGGATTATCGGAACTCCTGACGGCAAAATTCTTTATGTAGCCGACATAGGCGACAAAAAGACATGGAAATATATTATCAACTCTGATGGGACCGTTTCGGGCAAAACCCTTTTCTGTGAAATGGGTTCAGATGGCATGACAATAGATAACAAAGGGAATCTTTACCTTACAGGAAACGGTGTAACAGTATTTGACAGGTCAGGAAACAGAATTCTCAACATACCTGTACCTGAAAAATGGACAGCCAATGTATGCTTCGGAGGCAAAGACAGGAAAACTCTATTCATAACTGCAAGCACAGGTCTTTACGCTATAAAAACTAAAGTAAAGGGAGTTTATTAAGATACAGGTTATCAGATAATGTAAAAGCATCAGCTGTAAATCCATAAAAAGTAAAATAATGACCCACGAGGATTTTATTGTTAAGACCCTTGGCCGAACAAATATAAAGTCGCCATTACTTCAGACCGTAAGAAATTATACTCCTCTATTCAAATTTCTGGAAGAGGACGAAAGAATTCTCTATGACGTTTCTATTTCTAATTTCAAACGTTGCCTTGAAAAAGGTGAAAACCCCCTTTCATTTGAAAGGGCAGGACCACGCGAAAATATATTTTTCGAACCTGCAAAAACAAAAGTTGCTATAGTAACCTGTGGCGGATTATGCCCCGGACTGAATAATGTAATAAGAAGTCTTGTATATGAGCTCTATTACAGGTATGGTGTTACAAGGATTCTCGGTATAAAATATGGTTATGAAGGTCTGGTTGCCAAGTACAATCATCCAGTTGTTGAGCTAACTCCTGAATTGGTAAGCAATATACATCTCAGTGGCGGGAGCTTTCTGGGCTCGTCAAGGGGGCATCAGGATCCGGCTCAAATAGTTGATACTCTCGAAATTTTAAACGTTAATATTCTATTTTGCATTGGCGGTGATGGGACATTGAGAGGAGCTCATGCAATTCACGAAGAAATCACAAAAAGAAACCTTAAAATTGCAGTTGCCGGAATACCAAAAACAATTGATAACGACATAAGTTTTATTGAAAAATCCTTTGGATTTGAAACAGCCTTTTCAATTGCAAATGACATAATCAGGAATGCTCATAATGAAGCAGCAGGAGCATATAACGGCATAGCTCTCATTAAGCTTATGGGCCGCGATTCGGGTTTCATAGCTGCTCATGCTGCCTTATCAATTCAGGAAGTGAATTTTGTGCTTATACCCGAAGTACCATTTGATCTTTATGGTCCCAGAGGTTTTCTCAAGATTTTAAAAAAAAGACTCGAAGAAAAACATCATGCAGTGATTGTTGTTGCAGAGGGAGCCGGCCAGGATCTTTTTGATAAAACTGAAGAAATCAAAGACGCTTCAGGAAATATTAAACACAGGGATATAGGTGTTTACCTGAAAGAAAAGATAACTGAAGAATTTACCGACAAAGGCTTTCCTTTTAGCCTGAGATATATTGATCCAAGTTATATAATAAGGAGCGCACCTGCCATACCGAATGACAGCAAATTCTGCAACCTTCTGGCACAAAATGCTGTACATGCAGCAATGGCAGGTAGAACAGACTTTGTTGTCGGCTACTGGAATGATATGTTTACTCTTATTCCCATTCCGCTTGCTACTTCACAGCGGAAGAAAATAGACGTCAACGGTGAACTGTGGTGGCATGTGCTCGAAGCAACAGGTCAGCCTTCAACTATGAAGAACCCATGATAAAAGCAATAATATTTGATCTAGGTAATGTTCTGATAAACTGGAAACCAGCTGATTATTTAAAAAATGCAGGTTATAAAGATACCGAAATTAGCCTCATACTTAAGGATGTTTTTCAAAGTGAGGAGTGGCTTAAGCTGGATAATGGAGATATAACCACTACACAGGCAATAAAAATATTAGCAAAAAAATCTACCCTTTCTGAAAGCGAAATAAGGGCCATATTTGATTTAAGGTTGAAAATAATATCTCCCATCCATAATAATACCAAACTCCTTCCTGAGCTTAAAAAAAGAGGCTACAGACTCTATTATCTATCAAACTTCCCTGATGATATTTTCGATGAAGTGAAAAACAAATATGACTTTTTCATGTTTTTTAACGGTGGTGAAATTTCGGCAAGGCTTAACGCTTCAAAACCCGACAAAAGAATTTTCAGAATATTTCTTGATAAATATATGCTCAAACCGGAAGAGTCCCTGTTTATTGATGATTCAGATATTAATGCTGGGGCAGCTGAAAAACTTGGCATTAAAGCAATTCATCTTGACAGGCCAGAAGTTCTTAAAGAAAAGCTTGAGGAAGCTCTTGGCATAAAATTGAAGATTAGTTGATTTATAATGCGAAACTGATAATTGATCATTCATTTATTCTTAAAATATTTCCATATACTTAATCGTTATCTATCTGGTCGAATTATATTTCATTCCGGGTATTGGCTGGGAAGTGATTTCGTAATATTTTGGCTTTTGATTTGCCTATAAGTTTTTCAATTTCCTGTTCAGGGGCACTTTTAATATCATCAATTGAATTGAAATGTTTAATTAGAATCTCTTTTGTTTTAGGGCCTATTCCCTTTATATTGTCCAGTTCCGAAAATATCATTTGCCTGGATCTTTTTTTCCGGTGAAAGCTTAATCCGAACCGGTGGGCTTCATTTCTTATTTGCTGAATAAGGCGCAGGGTATATGAAGTTTTATCAAGGTAAAAAGGAAGTGAATCACCCGGAAAATATATCTCTTCCAGCTTTTTAGCAATACCTATAACTGGTATTTTGGCCTCCAGATTAAGTTTTTCAAGGCTTTTCAATGCGGCATTCAACTGTCCTTTTCCACCGTCAATTATTACCAGGTCAGGCAAAGACTGATTCTCATCAAGCATCCTGCGATACCGCCGATAAACGATCTCTTCTATTGAAGAGTAATCGTCGGGACCTTTCACTGTTTTTATATTATAATGCCGGTATTCTGATTTTGAAGGTATTCCGTTTCTGAAAACAACGCATGCTGCTACCGGGTTTTCTCCCATAAGATTGGAATTATCAAAACATTCTATATGTTTGGGTATTAAAGGCAGGTGTAAGTCTGCTTTAACTTTTTCAAGTTTTGATTTTTTTGCTTTTTCTCTCTCTCTTTCCTCCCTTCGCTTTTGTTGCTCCTGCCTGTAATACATTGCATTTCTGACAGCAAGTTCAAGTAGTTTGCGTTTTTCACCTGCCGCAGGCACTGTATATTTTATACCTGGCTCAGGAAAATCAGGTAAAAAAGGAACTATTGCTTCACTTGCATCACTTGAGATCTTCTGTCTTATCTCAGTAATACCAAACCCGAGCAGAGTCTCCTTTTCCTCGTCCAGACGACTTTGAATTTCAAGTGTAAAAGTCTGTATTACAGCACCATTATGTACTTTTAAATAATTGATATACGCCCTGTTTTTATCTTCAGCATATCCGAAAACATCAACATTTCTGATAAACGGACTTACAATCACTGATTTACTTTTGTATCTGGAAAGCAGTTCTATTTTTTCTTTTACCTTCTGAGCATCCTCAAATCTAAGCTCAGAGGCATAAGATTTCATAAGACTTTCGAGATGATTTATCACCTCGGAAATATTGCCTTTAACAATGTCCCGAATCTGTGAAATGCTGAAACTATAATCTTCTGACGTTTGCAATCCAATACATGGGGCTTTACATCTTCCAATATGATATTCGAGACATGCTTTGAATTTTCCTTTTTTTATATTATTTTCAGTAAGATTCAGATTACAGGTCCTCAAAGGATAAAGTTGTCTTACAAGGTCCAGTATTGTTTTGACCATTTGAACTGAAGTATAAGGACCGAAATATTCCGACCCGTCGCGTATAACTTTGCGGGTACTGAAAACTCTTGGAAACGGTTCTTTCTTAACACAAATCCATGGATATGTTTTATCATCTTTAAGAAGAATGTTATATCTGGGTTGATGTTTCTTAATCAGATTATTTTCGAGCAGCAGGGCATCTGATTCATTATCTGTAACAATATGGTGAAGTGAAGCTGCGTGGCTTAGCATTACAGCTGTTTTTCCCGGCTGTCTTTTTGAAAAATATGAGCTTATTCTCTTTTTGAGATTACGTGCTTTTCCCACATATAATATCCTGCCCGAGGAATCCAGGAACTGATATACTCCTGGCTTTGAAGGAAGCACTGGCAGTATTGATTTCGGATCTATTGTCATTATAAACTGGTTGCATGCAAAAATACTAAAATAATTACTTTCCTGTAATTCAGCATCTAATTGTTATTATGTTGAATTACAATGCATTAATCTTTAAAATATCAGAAAATATCAGCTAACTGTGAGGGGAACAAATTTGAACTGTCTCG
The DNA here is from genome assembly GCA_049654745.1 of Bacteroidales bacterium. Lineage (GTDB taxonomy): Bacteria > Bacteroidota > Bacteroidia > Bacteroidales > VadinHA17 > LD21. Next base: position 30,411 of record JBASIK010000032.1, on the reverse strand, counting down.
AATCAAACAGGCCACGATCACTTAACTTAAGTTCAGGTATTACAAGCAGTGCCATGAAAGATAGTGTCATAAAGGGTGCTTCAAGCCGGCAGCCGAGTTCTTTTACGATTCCAGACAATATTTCGTATTTTCCAGCTATCTCTTTTACCGGTTGGTCAGACATTATTCCTGCAATGGGAAGAGAAAGTGTTTCTATATTGTTATCCACCGCAACAGATAGTCCTCCTCGTAGTCTAATAATTGCATTTATTGCATTTACTATATCATTATCATTTGTTCCAACACAAATGATGTTATGGCTGTCATGTGCAACAGAGCTGGCAAACGCACCCTTTTTGAGCCCGAATCCCTTTATAAAACCTACCGCAGGAGAAGAGTCATTATATCTGTCCTTTACAACAATTTTCAGTAGATCTTCAGAAGGATTTTGAGTTATAAATGGATCATTTCTTACCGGCACAATTACTTCTTTTGTAAAAATTTGCCCATCAAATGCCTCGATTGCACGGATCTGGTTTCCACTGTTCTTTACTGATATTTGTTGGGTTGATATTTCGGAACAATTGAATTTGTTTGCAGGAGTTGCTCCATCATATTCATAAATTATTTTACCACGGTCGAAGACTTTCTGCCCATTTATCCAAGTCTCCAGAACATTCATTCTGAAAGGATTATCAACAATTATAAAATCTGCCGGGTCGCCTTCTCTGAGAAGTCCGGTTTCAAGTTTGTAGTGCCGGGTAGGGTTTAAGGTGCACAGGCGTATAACATCAAAGAGGTCAAAACCTTCACTTACAAGTTGCGCAACAATTAGTCCAATATGTCTTCTTGCAAGCATCTCCGGATGCAGGTCGTCGCTACACAACATAACCATATCCGGATTAGTCCTTATAAGTTCCTTTAAAGCATCCAGATTTCTTGCAGCGCTTCCTTCACGAATAATGACCTTCATTCCAAGTCTTATTTTTTCTTTAGCTTCCTCAAGGGTCACACATTCATGATCGGTAGAAATACCAGCCTCAATATATTTTCTCAGGTTATCTCCTGATAATCCGGGTGCATGTCCGTCAACTGGCTTTTTATATTTATGGGCAATTTTTATTTTACTTAGTACATCTTTATCTTCATAAATAACACCTGGGAAATTCATCATTTCGGCCAGATATTTAATCTCTTGTTTGCTCAGGAGCATGTCAATTTCGTTTATTCCGATTTCAGCTCCTGAAGTTTCAAAAGGTGTGGCTGGTACACACGAAGGTGCTCCAAAGAAGAACTTCAAGGGAACCTTAAGTCCATCTTCAATCATAAAATTAATTCCAGCAATACCCAGAACATTTGCTATTTCATGAGGGTCAGAAACCACTGCTGTTGTTCCACGTGAAACAGCCTCTTCAGAAAATGACCCCGGCGTACACATTGAACTCTCTATATGGATATGGGAATCAATTAGTCCGGGCAATATGTAAAATTCCTCTTTGCTTCCTTTTCTCATTATCTTACTTATCCTGCCATTCTCTATCTTTATCTCAGCAGGTTTTATTGTCTTTTCGAAAATATCTATCAAATTGCCAGCTATCATGAAAATAAATTTTAAAATTTAAAAATGTTCCACGTGGAACATTTATCTTCCGAGATACATAAGCAAAACATTAATATCTGAAGGGGAAACACCACTGATTCTGCTTGCCTGACCAATGGTCTCTGGTCTTATACGGTTCAATTTTTGTCTTCCCTCTGTTGATATTGATAATAATTCATTATAATTGATGTCTTCTGGAATTCTTAAAGTTTCCAACCTCTTTATTTTATCAGCAATTTGTCTCTCCCTTTTTATATATCCTTCGTATTTTATCTTAATTTCGGCACATTCAAATATTTCATCAACTCTTTCCGATTTGAAAGCTTTAAGATCTTTTGCTCTCCTTAATCTTTCCAGTAATTCCTTCAAACCAATTTGAGGTCTTAGTGCTATATTTATCAATTTAGTCTTTTGTATTAAACACGAGGTTTCCTTTTGGGTTAAAAATTCATTTATCTTTTCTGGTTCAATGCTTTCCTTTCTTACAAACTCTATTATTTCATTTACCAACTCTTCTTTTTCTTCTAATCTTCTTATTCTATCTTCTCCTATTGTTCCCAGTTCATATCCTTTCCGTGTCAATCTTTCGTCCGCGTTATCCTGCCGAAGAAGTATTCTGTATTCAGCTCTTGAAGTAAACATTCTATACGGTTCATCAATTCCTTTTATGACCAGATCATCAATTAAAACTCCTATATATGATTCATCTCTTGTCATTACAAATGGTTTCTTTCTTTTAATTTTTAAAACAGCATTTATCCCTGCTATTAATCCTTGGGCTGCTGCTTCTTCATAGCCCGTGGTACCATTTACCTGTCCAGCAAAAAATAATCCATCAACCAATTTCGTTTCCAGGTTATGTTTCAACTGTGTCGGCGGAAAATAATCATATTCTATTGCGTATCCTGGCCTGAATATTTCTACATTTTCAAGTCCTGGTATTTTTCTTAACGCTTTTAATTGAACATCAAGCGGCAAGCTACTAGCAAATCCATTTATATAATATTCATTTGTTTCCCATCCTTCAGGCTCTATAAACATTTGATGCGATTTCTTCTCTTTAAACGTTACTATTTTATCTTCTATGCTTGGACAATATCTTGGTCCTCTTCCTTTTATTATTCCTGTATATAAAGGACTAAATTTCAATCCTTTTCTTAACTCTTCATGTACTTCTTCATTAGTATAAGTTATATAACAACTTTTTTCATTTTTAATAAATACCTTGTTATGCATAAAAGAAAAACATCTTCCATCACCGTCACCCTTTTGCTCACACATCTTCGAAAAATCCAAACTCCTACCATCAATTCTGGCACTTGTCCCTGTTTTCAATCTTCCAACTATGAATCCTTCTTCTCTTAACTTGTCACTTAAACCTGTTGACGCCAACTCTCCGGTCCTTCCTCCCTGATAATTTTTAAGACCTACATGTATTAAACCATTTAAAAATGTTCCTGCAGTTATAATAACAGCTTTTGAAATAAATTTTGTTCCTGATATTGTTTCGATTCCTTTTACTTTATTCTCCTGTATAATTACTTTAACTACAGGTTCTTGCCATATATAAAGATTTTCAGTATTTTCAAGTACCTTTCTCCATTCTCTCGAAAACATTTGTCTATCGCATTGTGCCCTTGGACTCCACATTGCAGGGCCCTTTGATCTATTCAACATCCTGAATTGTATCATACTTTTATCTGTGATAATTCCACTCATTCCTCCTAATGCATCAATTTCTCTTATAATTTGACCCTTTGCTATTCCACCCATTGCAGGATTGCATGACATTTGAGCAAATTTCGTCATATCCATTGTTATCAGTACAGTTCTTGCACCCATCTTTGCTGCAATATGAGCTGCTTCACATCCAGCATGTCCACCTCCTACTACTACAATATCATAACTGAATTCCATAATTATTTTCCAAATTTTTCAATCCACATATCTTCTTCACTTCTCATCATTTTTCTTTCTTCTTCATTATAATCAAGGAACCCACACAAATGAAGAGTTCCATGTATTAACACCCTTTCTAATTCACTTCTAACTGACACACTATATTTCTTAGCATTTTCTTTTACTTTTTCAATGCTTATGTAAACTTCACCGTTTATTACATTTCCTTCATCATATTTAAAGCTAATTACATCTGTCGCATAATTATGTCTTAGAAATTTATTATTAAGTTCCTTTATAATTTGATTGTTTGTAATAATATAATTAAGGTCACCAGGTATATAATTATAATTTCTGATGACCTCTTCCAAACACTTTAATAATTTCCTGCTATTTTTAACTCTGTACTTTACTTGATGATAGAAAAATCTCACTATTTAATTTTATTAAATATTAATGTAACCTTGTTTCCTTTCTTATTGAATCTAACTTCATCTGCGAGCTTTCTCATAAGAAAAACTCCCCTTCCTGTTAACTTTTCAATATTTTCAGGCAGTGTTGGGTCAGGTATTTCATTATAATTAAACCCATTACCTTCATCTTCAACTGTAACCTTCAAACCCATCCCTTTATAGTCAAATTCTATTTCAACCTCTTTATTTATATCCGACTTATTACCATGTATTATTGCATTATTTACAGCTTCCATTGTAGAAACCATTATTTTACCGTAATAGTTGCTATCTATACCCATCTCAGCAGATATATCATCAACAATTTTTTCAACTATTCTCAAATTTTTTATCTCTGACCGTATTTTTATTTTTTTGTGCATGTTTAATTTTTAATACATAGTACTTTATACTTTAAAATTAAATTTTTGTTTCATTTTCATTCAAAGAACCCGATTCAAATTACTTCTTTACAATCCATTGTTCAGGATCAAGTTTTACTTTTTCCTTGAAAATCATAAATTTTAATATTGCTGTTTTACCTTTTTCGTCATCACAGTACACTTCTCCAATTTCTTGTCTGGTTTTAACTTTGTCGCCAACCTTTACTTTTACATTTACAAGATTTTGATATACTGTATAATATATTCCATGCTTAATAATTACTGCCATATTTGCTCCTGGTATCGTCAAAACTCTCGAAACTTCTCCATCAAAAATACTTCTTGCTGTTGTATTTCCATAACTGGTTATTTCAATTCCAGGATTATTTTCAGTAACAAAAGCTAGTTCCTTATGCTTTTGAAGTCCAAAATTGCCAGTAATTATTCCGCTTTCCACTGGCCATGGTAATCTTCCTTTATTACCTTCAAAATTTTCACTTATAAGTTTTACCTCTGGTGTAACCTCTGTCGCCTTTATCCGTTTCCTTTCTTCCTCGATAATTCTTATAATTTCATTTTCAATTCTTTGCGCTATTCTTTTCTTCTTTTCCAGTTCCTGTTTTAATTCTTTCTCCCTTTTTGTTAAATCCTGTACTAGATATCTTTTTTTATTAATTTCTTTTTGTAGTAGCTCCTTCTGACCTTCTTCGTTCTCTTTTAACTTTTTAAGTTCATCATAATCATTTTCTAGTCCTTCCTTAATTCTTTCAATTTCTAATTTTAATTGCATTATTAATTCAGCTTCATTTCTTCTGTATTTGCTTAATTGCTGCAAGTATTTCAGCCTTTTGTATCCCTGATTAAAATCCTTCGCAGACAACACATATATTATCCAGGGATATCTTTTAGTTGCTTTGTATGTATTAATTACAGCCCTTTCATACTCTTGCTTTACTTTCTTTAAATCCTCTTCCATCAATTTTATGGCAAGCTTATTTAATTCTATTCTTTCGTTAACAATTTCACTTTCCTTTTGTAAATCGTTTATTATATTTTCTTGCAGATTTATTTTGTTATTAAGTATTCTTAAATCATTTAAACTACTGCTTTTCTTTTTTGCTGTCTCTTTTATCAAATTGTCGACATAAGCGATTTCCTCAAGTGTTTTTTTCTTTTGCTCTTCCAGTTCTTTTCTTGTTTGCCCTAATAAACCACTGGTTAGTGAAAAGCTTATAATGCAGATTAAAACCTTTTCCTTCATTTTTTAATTCATATATGTCTTTTTTTGAAATTCAAACCTGGTATAAAATCGATATCACCATACCATGGAATAATATACTTCAGGTTCTTCATTTTCAATTCTACTTTACGCTGCGAATCGTATATTCTGATCTCTTCTGGTATCAAATGATTTTCGCCTTTGAAATTTTCGTATTCTATAGTTATCTCCTCTTCTTTTGATATATTTGCCATCCTTAAACTGCTTACCTTATATCTATCGGAACTAATATTCGTAGTAATTTCAAGACCTTTAATAAAACCCTTAATTACAACATCCCTACCATTAATACTAACATTACTGACAATTCCTTTACTATAATCCAAAATATCTCCTACGCATACCTTTAAAAACTCTACCGGTATTCCCGTAAGCCTTTCAAAATCTGCATTTTTCCCATATAATAGTTCATTATTAATTCTGTCATTAACCAGAATTGTATCATTATTTAGGAATATTCTTACTGCTTCGTGACCATTTAGTGCTCTTATGGATATTAGATAAATATTCTCCCTTTTATACTTAATTGAATAATAGAAGTTAATTTTTCTTTTTCCTTCTTTTACAGTTAGTCTCCCTTTCTGAATATAAAATCCTATATCCGTTAAATTTTTACTATATGTATTTAATAGTATTTTATTAATATCAAAATTGTTATCCTTATTACTGGTCAACTGCCTTGAAACAGTGCAACCAGTTACTGAGAATACAATTATCAGTGTAAAAGCTATTATTTTTTGCGTCCTGTACAAGATTCAATTTCTTTTCTTAGATATTCTTTATTTTTATCTTTTTCCATTGCTAACTTCCAATATTTTACAGCCTCATTGCATTTTCCTTCTTTCTTTTTAATAAAACCGTAATGTTCAAAATATTCAGGATCTACACCTTTCAATTCCTCAACTATCTTTTTCATTATAACTGATGCCTTTTTTATTTTTCCCTGTTTGTATAATACCCAGGCATATGTATCAAGATAAATAGTATTTTCTGGTTCCTTTAATATTACTTCTATTATCATCTTTTCAGCCCTTTTAAGGTCTTTATCATTTTCCGCAAGATAATAGCTATAGTTATTTAAAATAACACTATTCTGAGGGTCAATTTTAAGCGCTTCTTCAAATACCTCATATGATTTTTCATATTCCTTCATCCTATAAAAAATATCTGCCTCAAGTATTCTTGTTTGAATATTTGCCTCCAGATTGTTTCCTGCCAAAATTTTTGCTTTCTTAAGTTCTTCCAAGGCAACATCCAATTTTCCAATTTCTATTGCAGCGTTAGCATACATTATTTTTGCCAGAAATGACATATTAAATTCAGTAGCACAATCTTTTGAATAATTAAATAATTCATTGTATTCCTTACTATCTGATAGAATTATCAATAATTTCTCCCACGCAAAATAGTTTTGACGGTTTCTTTTAATAACATCCTTTAAATATTCTTTTGCATCATATATTCTTCCCGCCTTTTCATAATACTCAGCTCGCAAAATTTCACCAATGTAATTTCCCTTTATTTTCTCTTCAACCTCCGAAATTATTTCTTCTATTTTAAGTTTTTCAGATTTACATAAAACTGTTCTATCTATTAAGTTTTTAACAGTTAATATCTTCTCTTCTGGCGTTATTGCTTCATGATTAATAATTTCAATAAGAATATCGTGCAATATATCATCATTATTTTCCTCAATTAGAAAATTTGCCATCCATAATAAAATCTGAGGATTGCTTGATTCCTTTTTATAAACACTATCATATATTTCATAAGCTTTCTTTACATCACCCGTTTTCCTATAAACTTCTGCTAAAAGCGTAACATATAAATTTTCATCGGGGTGTTCCTTAATTAATCTTGTCAATATTCTCTGAGCTTCTTTATAATCCTGGCTATCAATGTAATTCTTTACAATTATCAAACTATTATTTTCATTTAGTCCATATTTTTCCTCAATTTCTTTATAAATTATGCTTGCTTCCTTATATTTTCCGAGATTTGAATATAATTGAGCCAGCTGCAATTTTATTTCAGGATTTTCAGGATTTAATTTATTTGACTTTTCCAGGAACAATAAAGCACTGTCGGCTTTACCAATTTGCTGAAATATTTCAGAAAGTGTATAACAATACCAAATGTTTTCCGGTGAAATTTTCCAGGCCTTTATCAGATATTTTCTTGCCTCTTCAGGATTACCTGTTTTTAACATTACTTCAGCTATATTAAAATAAACCGCATCATTGCTTTCATTTTTCTTTAAACATTCTTCAAAATATTTCAGAGCTTCACTATTGTTTCCCTGATACTTATATCTCAATCCTTCTACAAACAGGTAATTAAATTCATCTTTATTCTCCTCATTCAAGTTTCTAAAGAAAAGATTATCACTAATTCTTTTTGAACATGATAAACAAATAAGTAATATCGCAAAATATACCTTCCTCATATACTGATTCTTAAATCACTATTCATTTCCAGTATGCCCAAATCCACCCTGATTTCTGGCTGATTCATTTAATTTATCGGTCAATTCCCATTCGACCTTTTCGAACCTGGTTATAACCATTTGTGCAATCCTTTCTCCATTTTTAATTATAACATCCTTATCTGATAAATTAATCAATATTACTTTAATTTCACCTCTGTAATCTGCATCTACAGTTCCCGGTGTATTAAGAACTGTTATTCCTCTCTCTGCAGCCATTCCGCTTCTAGGTCTTATTTGTGCTTCATACCCTTCTGGCAATTCAATAAATATTCCTGTCGGAACAACAACTCTCTCCATTGGTTTTAAAACAATATCCTGTTCGAGAAAAGCTCTTAAATCCATACCAGCAGAAAAATAAGTAGCATATTCCGGTAACTTATTTGCGGACTTATTAACTATTTTAACCTTCATAATATTATTTTTTTAATATTGCACTCAAAGCTTTATCTTTAATCTGCGCATAAATAATAAATGCCGCAACAAAAATGGTATTAACAATAAGCTCTTCTTTAATACTTTTATATTTAAACATAATATCAAATATTACTATTCCTATAGCAACAATGAAATATGGAATAAGTTTTTTCATTTTATAATCGACCGGATAGTATTTTGAAGCCAGAACAAATGATAAGATTATCATCGTCATATAAGATGCTACATGTGCCCAGGCTGATGCCATATAACCGTAGATTGGGATAAATAAAACATTAATTATTACAGTTACCACTGCTCCTGCCAGAGTTATATATACTCCGAAACGTGTTAAATCATTAATTTTATACCATATACTATGATTAACATATATACCATACAGAAGATACGCAAAACTGATCATTGGAACAACTACAAGTGAATTTCTGTACGGCTGTCCCAGAATATACTGAATTATAGGTCTGTATAAATTAATTATTAAAAACAACAATAGCATATATATTACAAAATACTTCATCACATATTCATATGTTTCTTTAGCATTCTTTTTGTCTGCCCGTTCGAAGAAAAAAGGTTCGGCAGCAAATCTGAACATTTGAATAAACAAAGCCATTAAAACTCCAATCTTATATCCTGCTCCATATTCACCAACAGTATAAAGTGCTTTATCATCATCAATAAGCCGACGCAAAAGAACTTTATCCACTGCATCATTCAGAGATCCACCTATGCCCGCAACAAGGAGCGGAAAAGAATATTTTATCATATTTTTCCATATCTCCAAATCAAAACCATTTTTTATTTTTACTATATATGGTAATAACATAATTAGGGTAGCACTACTACCTACCAGGTTAGCGACGAAAACATATCCAACTCCATACTCAGGATTATAGAATTTTCTTAATATTTCTGTAATAAAACCTGTTCCTGATTTATACAAACCTGGGGCAATTTTTAATAAAAATACAACAACACCTATTGTAATTATTACATTTAATATTTTTATTATACTGAATATCAAAGCTTTATTTTCTCTTCTAAGTCTGGCAAACGGAATTGCTGAAAATGCGTCAATAGCCAGTATTGCGCAAAACATTCTTATGTAATCCTGATTGTTTTTATATTTTAAAAGTTCAGAAAAAGGTTCAACGAAAATGTTTGTTAATATCAAAAATAAACTTGATGTTATAAATAGACTGATTAAAGATGTACTGTAAATTTTTTCATAATCTCCTTTTTGTGAAAACCTGAAAAAGCCGGTCTCCATACCGTACGTCAGGATAATCAGGAAAAGGACCATCCACGCATAAAGTTCCGTAATTACACCATATTCTTCTTTTCTGAATATCCTGGTATAAAAAAAAGTCATTATAGCATAATTCAAGAACCTTGGAACAATGGTCCCCAGACCGTAAATTATTGTTTGTCCTGCAAGCTGTTTTACCTCTTTCACTTCAGTTTATTATTCAGCCAATTCATCAATGACTTTTCATGTATATTTAAACGTTCATTTATAATTTTTTAAGATTACTTATATTATCGCCCAAAGTTAAATATCTTTGCATTCATATTTTTATCATAATTATTAACATTATTATTTCCTTATGAGCACGTTTTTCAGAAATAAACTTTTCTTAATCATAGTTGTTTTTACTCTGGTTACAGGTTGTGCTAGAGATTCTTCAAGCACTTCAAATTTTGTTCTCTTATCTACGACTATGGGAGATATAAAAATTCAACTTTATGATCAGACACCGATACACAGAGATAACTTTAAAAAGCTTGTAAATTCTGGCTTTTATGATGGGATTCTTTTTCACCGTGTAATTAATAACTTTATGATTCAAGCAGGTGATGCGTCAACCAGAACTCAATCATATTCATATGGAGCCGACACAATTTCTTCTTACACCTTGCCTGCTGAAATAAATCCTGATCTTTTCCATAAAAAAGGTGCTGTAGCAGCCGCACGTCTTGGAAATGATGTTAATCCAGAAATGCGCTCCTCTGGAACACAGTTTTATATTGTTCAGGGAACTGTTCTAACCGATAAAGAACTCGATGCAGCAGAACAAATCATCAATAGAAATCTTAACCAGCTGTTATTTCAGCGTCTTTTCAAACAAATTGAAGACAGTAACAGAATTTTCGGATTAAATCTCACAACATCTCAAATTCAGGAAAGAGCTACAATTCGTATGTATAAATTACTTTCTGAATCTATCCCTTATAAAATACCTGATTATCAGCGCGATATTTACATGACAACAGGTGGTGTACCCCGCCTCGACCAGACTTATACAGTTTTTGGTGAAGTTGTTGAAGGTATTGATATTGTTGATAAAATTGCATCGGTTAAAACCGATTCCAGGGATAGGCCTGTTGATGAAGTAAAAATATTGCATGCCAGAGTTGTTAAAAAATAGGTTTCAACTTTTATGATAGAAAGAATTAAGCTTTTGAGAGAAGAAATCTCCAGTATTACTCCTGAATCAGGTGAAGACGCAGAAAAATTCAGGATAAAATATTTAAGCAGGAAAGGTCTTGTTTCTTTGCTCTTTGATGAATTCAGAAATATTCCTCCTGAGGATAAAAAAGAGATTGGCAAGCTACTTAATCTTCTTAAAGAGGAGGCTCAATCGAAATATCAGCTCCTTAAGAGCATATCTGAAAAGACTTTATCTGTCACGAGGGAAAATGATCTTACCCGCAATTCATTTCCAATGTCTCTTGGAACTCGTCATCCTATTTCAATTGTTAAGAACGAGATTATTGAAATATTTTCCCGTCTTGGTTTTACAATATCAGAAGGACCTGAAATTGAAGATGACGATCATGTTTTTACCAGGCTTAATTTTGCGCCTGAACATCCTGCCAGGGATATGCAGGATACATTTTATATATCAAGATTATCACAGGAAGATTCCAGCCCTGATGATATCCTTCTGAGAACTCACACCTCTTCAGTACAGGTAAGAGTTATGCAATCCACCCCTCCTCCTATCAGAACGATATCACCAGGCAGGGTTTTCAGAAATGAGGCAATTTCAGCTCGTGCCCATTGTATATTTCACCAGGTTGAAGGTCTTTATATTGATAAAAATGTATCATTTGCTGATCTCAAGCAGACACTTTTATATTTTGCCCATGAAATGTTTGGCCGTGACACAAAAATTCGTATAAGGCCATCATATTTCCCCTTTACAGAGCCATCAGGAGAAATGGATGTCAGCTGCAGAATTTGCAAAGGTAAGGGGTGCAATGTCTGTAAATACACAGGATGGCTTGAAATACTGGGTTGCGGTATGGTTCATCCTAATGTACTTGAATCATGCAATATCAGCAGTACCGAATTTACGGGATTTGCTTTCGGAATGGGCATTGAACGCCTGGCTATGCTTAAATACCAGATTAATGATCTAAGGTTATTCTTTGAGAATGATAAAAGATTTCTTGATCAGTTTCGCAGTTATTTTTAATTTTATAATTCTTTGCATATTATGAATTTAATGTAAATTATTTCTTATGGACCATTCTTCTCAGTCTGTTCCGTTTTGTGAAAATTGTGCATTTGCTATTAATTCAATTTTTAAGTTTCTTAATAAAGACGAAGCAGATAAAATAAATTTCATCAAAGATTTCAGGGTCTTCAAAAAGGGGACAATTTTATACAAAGAAGGTAACCGTATAAGTGGCTTTTACTGTGTAAACAAGGGTATTATAAAAATTTACAAAACAGGTCCAGACGGAAAAGAACAAATTATTCGTTTTGCCAAACCCGGTGATATAATTGCATACAGAAGTGTACTCAGCAATGAACCTGCCTGCACCACCGCCAAAGTACTTGAGGATAGTTCCGCATGTTTTATACCGTCTGATATTCTTCCCCAGCTGGTTAAAAGCAACCCGAATTTTGCTCTTGAGCTGGTAAAGCTTATCTGTCAGGAACTTGGAGAAGCAAATTCATATATTACTGATATAGCACAAAAAACTGTTCGCGAACGACTTGCAGAGGTTTTACTCAAACTTTCGACTGATTTCGGTCTTGATGAACACAACTTTCTTAAAATTTCACTTACGCGTGAAGAGCTCGCAAATATTGTAGGGACTGCAACTGAATCAGTTATACGGCTTTTATCGGAGTTCAAATCAGAAAAATTAATCGAACTCAGCGGCAGAAGGATTAAGATAGTTAACCGCAAGAGCCTGGAAAAAATAAGTCAAAACCTTTAGTTAGCTAATCAGAACAATTTTCCAATCTGCTCTGTTCCTTTTATTCTCCCCAAATGATTGTACGCTTTTTCCGTAGCTTCCCTCCCTCTTGGTGTGCGTTTTATATATCCTTCCTTTATCAGAAAGGGTTCATATACTTCTTCTATTGTATCACTCTCCTCTCCCACTGCCGTGGCAATTGTATTTAAGCCAACTGGTCCACCTTTGAACTTATCGATAATAACTGACAGGATTTTATTATCCATTTCGTCAAGTCCGTTATTATCAATATTTAATGCCAGCAATGCTGTTTTTGTTATCTCCAGGTCAATTATCCCGGTTCCTTTAACCTGTGCAAAATCTCTTATTCTTCTAAGTAAAGCATTTGCAATTCTTGGCGTACCCCTGCTCCTCGATGCTATTTCTTCAGCAGCATCATTTTCTATTTTTATGTTAAGTATTGAAGCAGATCTTTTTACGATACTTTTCAGAACTTCAGCATCATAATAATCAAAATGAAATTTTATTCCAAACCTTGCTCTCAGAGGACTTGTTAAAAGACCTGAGCGTGTTGTTGCACCAATTAGTGTGAATTTATTTAATGTAAGCTGGACCGATCTGGCACTTGGTCCTTTATCAATCATTATATCAATTTTGAAGTCCTCCATAGCTGCATACAAATATTCTTCAACTACCGGACTGAGACGATGTATTTCGTCAATAAAGAGAACATCCCCTTCTTGAAGACCGGTAAGTAAACCCGCCAGATCACCTGGTTTATCAAGAACAGGTCCGGATGTAGACTTCATTCCAACACCCATTTCATTGGCAATAATTGATGCAAGAGTTGTCTTACCCAGTCCGGGCGGTCCATGAAGCAGAACATGATCAAGTGCTTCTTTACGCTGTTTGGCAGCAGTAACAAAAACGGTAAGATTTTCTATTATTTGTTTCTGTCCTTTAAAATCAGAAAAAGTAAGAGGGCGTAACTTTTTTTCAAATTCTCTGTCGGTAACCAAAAGTGATTCCTTCCTGATATTAAATTTATTCATAATTTATTAGTTCATTTCATTTAATAAGCTTTACATCACTTTCAGGAAGTTTTATTTTAATCCCATTTATACTTGTCTCTGTGTCGTTCTTATATGTTATTGTCATAAATACAGTTCCGTCTTCATTATATTTTTTCCAGGTTTTTTCCCTGATTCCCATTTTATAATATCTTTCTTCTTTTATTCTCCCGTTTTCATAATAATAAATATGAAGGCCATCAGCATTTCCCTGAACAAAGTTTCCTTTAAACCTCAATCTTCCGTCTTCATAATACGACTTCCATAACCCATCTCTTAAACCCATTATATATTTTCCTTCTTCAATGGTATTCCCTGTCTTTATAAACCATTCTCCGTTTCTTTCTCCATCACTATATTGTCCTCTTGCAATAATTTCACCACTTCTTGAATATTCTATATAGTTCCCATCACGCTGGCCCTGAAAATATTCTTCCTCCCTTAAAAGTGAACCATTTTCGTAATACCATTTCCACAGGCCATTCGGATTATCGTTAGTAAAATAACCTGTCTGCTCAAGTTTACCTTCCATATTGTAAAATTTCCATAATCCTGTTTTTCTGTTTGTTGTATATTGTCCTTCAGCCATAATAGTTCCGTCGGGATAATAATCTTTCCAGTTTCCATTCCTGTTCCCTGCTTCATCTACTATTCCTTCTGAAACAAGAATGCCATTATCGTTATAAATTTTAGAATTTACAATTTTTCCATCTTTATATTCTCTATGAATACCAACTGGCAGATTATTTCTGTAAGCTCCGCTATATATCAGCATACCCGATTGATCATAACGGTTTACTACTTCAATTTCTGAATTGTCCTCAACCCTTGAATTTACAATAGCTCCATTCTCATAAAGCATTGTAAGAATAAGATTGCTTCTTTCATCATATTCTTTGTAATATCCGTGCAGTTGATCATTCTTATATGTTCTTTCTGATTTTATTGCTCCTGATGGATAGAATTCTTTCCATGTACCCTGTCTCAGACCCTGTTCGTCTCTCCTGTTTATTCTTTCACGACTAATCAAAAAGTCATTATTATATTCAAGTAATGTTATGATTTCTCCGTTCCGGTCAAATTCTTTGGATATTCCTTCCTTTTTACCATTCCTGTAGTTTATTGTCTGTTTTATTCTCCCATCGGGATAATAAATGAAAGCCGTACCTTCCTTTTTATCTCCTGCGAAAAGTTCTTTTGAATATACATATAAACCATATACAGGATCTTTTTTGTATTTATAGTAGTATCCATTCTTTTTACCATACAAATAATTTATTTTTTCCAGTGTATCACCTACCTGGTCATAAAAAACCCATATACTGTCGAGCATAAAGTTTGTTCTTTTGCCTTCCGATTTCAATATCCCGGTTACGTAATAACTCTTCCAGTATCCGTCGGGTTTACCATTCCTTATATAACCTTCACTTGAAATACTTCCGTTTGGATATCTGAAAACATGATAACCATCAGGTAAATTTTCCATTACCTGAGCGCATAACCTTATTGAAAATAAAATAGTTACTACTAAAAGTATTTTTTTCATTTCCCTTATTAACCAATCCTTGAAGATACTTCAAACATTCTTAAAACAGACTTTGAGGCCCTTTTTATTATTTCTTCATCCAGAATTATTTCAGGTTCTTCATTGAGAATTGTATAATATATTTTTTCAAGTGTAATCATTTTCATATAGTTACATTCACTGCAGGCACAAGATAAATCGGATGGTGGTGCAGGTATATATTTCTTATTCGGATTTGACTTAATCATCTGATGTAGAATGCCTGGTTCAGTAGCAACTATATAAATTTCGCCATTATCTTCTTTTGTAAATTTAAGTAATGCTGAAGTTGAACCAATAAAATCAGCAATCATTCTTACCGGTAATTCGCACTCTGGATGGACAATTATTCTGGCATTTTTATATTTTTTCTTTAATTCAAGGATTCCTTCAAGTGAAAATTTTTCATGAACATGACAGGCTCCATCCCATACAATTATATCTCTTGTGGTTTTACTTTTTATGTAGTTACCAAGGTTTCTGTCGGGTGCAAAAATTATCTTTTCATTTTCAGGTAGAGATTCAATTATCTGTAGCGCATTTGATGACGTACATATGATATCAGACATTGCCTTTATTTCAACTGAAGTATTAACATATGAAACAACCGTTCTTCCTGGGTTTTCTTCAATAAATTTTTTAAATTCTTCAGGTGTACATGAATCTGCTAGTGAACATCCTGCGTTAATATCGGGGATCAATACCTTCTTTTCAGGAACCAATATTTTCGCAGTCTCAGCCATGAATTTAACTCCTGCAATTACTATAATCGAAGCATCAGCTGACGAAGCTTTCTGTGCTAATGCAAGACTGTCTCCAACGTAATCGGCGATATCCTGTATATCTGGAGTCTGATAAAAGTGCGCAAGTATGATTGCGTTCTTTTCCTTTTTGAGCCTTTCAATTTCTTTTATGTAATCTATTTCTGTCATTTCCCGGGATGTTAAATATATCGGTTTTTAACAGTGTTCTTTATTACAGGTTTAAAAATTTTTCTTAAAAGAATTAGAATATATTCTGTTAATATTGTTGAAATAAAAAATAAAATTTGCTTTTAAATATTACAATCACATACATAAAAACATGTTTTAAACATGTCAAAAAGTATACCATTTTTGATATTCAGCATTTTAAACATTATATTAACATCTGTTAATTTATAAATATCTTCATAAAAACATAAACAAAATTAAATGTTAAATTGTTTATAAGAGGTTTAAGGTCTTTTATTAAATTTTCAAAAAATAGTATCTTAATAAATTCTAATGATTTATAAACAGATAAATAAAATTGTTGTTAATAAAATATTGATTTGATCATCTCTTTGATTTATTTGTATCTGGTGATTACCTTTACGCATTGTCTGAATATTGTAATTCGGATTAAATAAATTAATGAAAATGAAAAAAATAGGTATTGCCAGTGATCATGCTGGTTATTTTCTGAAGGGCAAAATAATTGAATTTCTGAAAAAAAATGGATATGAATTCAAGGATTTTGGAAGTTTTTCGGATGAAAGTACAGATTATCCAGATTATGCTCATCCTCTTGCTTTATCAATTTCGAAAGGTGAATATGACCTGGGAATAACTATTTGTGCTACAGGTAATGGAATAAATATGACAGTAAACAAACATCAAAAGATAAGGAGTGCGCTTTGCTGGAATGAAGAAATTAGTCGTTTAGCCAGGGCACATAATGATGCCAATATATGCGCTTTACCTGGCAGGTTTATCTCGGAGCCGGAAGCAATTTTGATTGTCAGGACTTTCCTTACCACTGAATTTGAGGGTGGAAGGCATACCAACAGAATAGCAAAAATTCCATTAAAAATTGTTTAACATGATTTCAAATACATGCAAATATGGAATCAGAGCTCTGGTTTATCTGGCAAGTAAAACGGATGGATCAGGTAGTATTAATATTAAAACGATTTCCAGGGACCTTAATCTACCGAATCCTTTTCTGGCTAAAATACTTCAACAGCTTGTAAGAAACAAAATTTTATATTCGTCAAAGGGGCCTCATGGAGGATTTTCTTTTGCAAAGGATCCATGTAAAATCAGTATTTATGAAATTATATCAATTATAGATGGAAATGAATTATTTGAAAATTGTGTAATACATAACCGTACATGCAAATCAGCTGATGCAGAAAAACTTTTATGTCCTATTCACGCAAAATTTTCAAATATCAGAAATGAAATAATTAAACTTTTCAGGGAAACTACTATAAGTCATCTTGTAGAATCGGCAAAGCAATCCAATGAAATAATGTTATAGTTTCTTTTTATAGTTGTTTATAACATACCATATTATCACCACAGCTATAATACCGGAGAGGTTAAACATCATATCTGCAAGTTCTCTACTTCTGCTGTTTGTAATTATTGGCTGGAGAATTTCAATGATCAGGCCATAGGCAAAAGTTATAGAAATAATTAAGACATAATGTATTTTATTTTTAATCCTGTTTCTGTTTTCAAACAGGATTAAAAACGTCAGACAGGCGTACATCAGAAGATGTACAACTTTGTCGATATTTTGCAGATGTAGAAAATTGATTTTGCTGATGCTTTTGGAACTGGTAAAGCTGGAAGCAGCAATCAGAGCTGAAAACAAAATAGAAAGTATGTTATTTCGAAAGAATTTCATGAAGGTAAATATAAAGTAAATTTTGTAACATATAATTTCATAATTTTATGCAGGACATTGTAATATGGCCGGAATATACATACACATACCGTTTTGTAAAAGTATTTGTCATTACTGTGATTTTTACAAGGTACTGGATGAAGATAATCACAGCAGGTTTATTAATGCTGTTCTTCTGGAAGCGAAATTTAGAAAAGATTATCTCTCAGGGGAATCTGTATCAACGATCTATTTAGGGGGTGGAACGCCTTCGGTACTGAGTGTTAAAGAGTTATCTGATTTAATTGAAGGATTATATGGAATTTTCAATGTTGAAAATGATTGTGAGATAACAATTGAAGTAAATCCGGATGATGTTGGAATTGAATGGTTGAATGAAATCAGGAAAATAGGATTTAACAGGTTGAGTTATGGAATACAATCGTGGAATGATGATATTTTAAGGATGCTTAATCGTCGGCACACCAGTAAACAGGCTGTAGAGGCTCTTATTTTTTCTGAAAAAGCCGGGTTTGAGAACATTTCGGTTGACCTGATATATGGTATACCCGGGTATGATTCTGCCAGCTGGGGAAAAGATCTTGAACAGACCTTTAGATATAACATTAAACATCTATCAGCTTACCATATGACAATAAAACCGGGAACATTCTTCGGGAAGCTTAAAAAAGCCGGTAAGCTAAATGAACTGGATGAAGAGGAAAGCAACAATCAATTTAACCTTCTTATTGAAAAAGCTGAAAATGCCGGTTTTATTCAATATGAAATTTCAAATTTTGCGAAGGAAGGATGGTTTTCCAAGCATAACAGTAACTATTGGAGGCAGGTAATATATATCGGGCTGGGTCCTTCGGCACACTCTTTCAACAGGATATCAAGACAGTGGAATATTAACAATCTTGAAAAATATATATCTGCGGTTGAGAGCAATAAAAAATTCTACACAAGAGAAGAACTGGACAATAAAAAAATATTCAATGAATACATTTTGACTTCCCTCAGAACTATGTGGGGGATAGATCTTGACTATATAGAAATAAATTTCAGTAAGGAAGGCTACGATTACGTGATGAACTTATCCAGGAAATTTATCGATTACGGGTTAATGAGACTTGAAAACAATCATCTCGTACTTACCAATACAGGAAAAATGATATCAGACAATATCATTTCTGAATTTATGATGATATAGTAACTATTGCTGATAATCTTTATCTTTTTGTCAGCATAAATGTAAATGTACCGATCAGATTTCCTTCAAGGTAGAGTTCGCCGTTATAGTTACCCGGAATAAAATCTCCCGTATTGTCTACATATATACACATATCGACATCCTGATTGATGTAGTCTACACTCCGGCTTTCTGTATAAATCATTTTTGTATTTCCGTAATCGAATAGGTTGTCTGGACTTGTAGTAATTAACAGCTGATCGGGTCTTATAATTCTCATATATACGGTCTTTTTGCCAGCAGTTGCGATGGGATTTTCCCTGAGGGTAAAGCATACCCGGAGTTTGTCGAGACGATCAATTCTTGTGGTCTCTTTGCGGTTTTTATTAAGAGCAACTGCCACTATGTTTTTAGCCTGTATAACTGAAGCTATTTCGACTTTTGTTGATAATTCTTCTTTAACTTTTTCAAGTTCAATATTGGTTTTCTGAACCTGACTGAATTTTTGCCTGATATCTTGATTTTCAGCTGCAAGTAATTTATTACGTGTATTAAGTGAATCTATCTGGACTATATAGCTTTTCATTATTTCCCTGAGGGTATTTATTTCGGCACGGTACTTTTTAATGAGTTCTACATTTGACGCATTTATTGACAGGAGGCGGCGTATACGTTCTCTTTCCCGGGCAAGCTGTGCGTTAAGTGAATCATTATTTGACCTGAGGGTATCATACCCATACATTATTTTCCGTATTTCGTTGGCCAGGGAATCTTTTTCATGTGTGAGTACAGTCTCCATTTCAATCATTTTATTTTTCTGTGAGAAATAGCTTATTACCAGAAAAATAAAAGCAATAGAGAGGATAACTGTGATAAAAATAAGAAAAACCGGAGGTTTATTCTGCGGAAAATTATTGTTTGTTTTATTTGAATCAGACATGTTTAATTAATTTAGGGGACAAAAATAATAATATCAGTTTATATTTATGGTGTTTTAAAAATTAATTAGCGTTAAATTTTTCATTTTGATATTAAATTAGTTAATGATCTTTGTATGAGTGGATTTTTTGGTGCAGTATCAAAATCATCTTGTGTTGAAGATGTTTATTACGGAACTGATTATCATTCACATCTTGGAACCAGGCGAGCGGGGATGGTTTTTTATGAACCCGGAAAAGGTTTCAGGCGTGAAATTCACAGCATTGAAAATGCATATTTCCGCAACAAATTTGAAAATGCACTTTCAATGTTTGAAGGTAATGCAGGGATGGGCATTATAAGTGATACCGATCCACAGCCTCTTCTATTTAATTCCCATCTTGGCCCTTTTGCAATTGTAACGGTAAGCAGAATTGTAAATATAAGTGAGCTTGAGAAGTATTTTCTCGAAAAAAAAATACATTTTACAGAACATTTTGAAGGGAATATTAATCCTACTGAAATTGTTGCAAATCTGATTTGCGAAAAAGATGATTTTGTTTCCGGCATTGATAATGTTTTTGAAAAGGTCAAAGGGTCGTGTTCTCTGTTGATTCTCACTTCTGAGGGGATAATTGCTGCACGTGACCGTCTTGGGAGAACACCGATTGTGATAGGTAAAAAAGAGGAAGCTTATGCAGTAGCAACAGAATCAAGTTCGTTTGCCAATACAGGATATAAAATTGTATATTTTCCAGGACCTTCTGAGATTGTTCTGGTGAAGGAAGATGGTTATACACAGTTGAAGAAGCCATCTGATGAGATGCAGATATGTGCTTTTCTATGGGTTTATTATGGTTATCCACCTTCGTATTATGAAGGGATAAATGTTGAAGAGTGCAGGTACAGGTGTGGTGCAGCTCTTGCTAAGAGAGACATAATTGAAGCAGATTTTGTTTGCGGTATTCCGGATTCGGGAATTGGTCATGCAGTTGGTTACAGCAATCAGAAAGGTTTACCGTATAAAAGAGCATATTCAAAGTATACCCCTACATGGCCAAGAAGTTTCATGCCACAGGACCAGAGCCAGAGGGATCTTGTAGCCCGAATGAAACTGATTCCGAATGACGAAATAATAAAGGGAAAAAGAATAATTTTTCTGGATGATAGTATTGTAAGAGGTACACAATTGAAAGAAAGTGCAAAGGAGCTCCGCTTATGCGGAGCAAAAGAAGTACATATGAGAATAGCATGTCCGCCACTGATGTTTCCCTGTACCTTTCTCAATTTTTCCCAGTCTCGTTCTATATATGAACTTGCAGGGAGAAAAGCGATAAGGCAGCTCGGAGAAGACAGTAAGGATATTACAGAATATACCGACCCGGATTCTCCGAAATATAAGAAGATGGTATCCTGCATTACCGAGAATCTATGCCTTGATTCATTGTTGTACCAGAGGCTGGATGATCTGGTGAAAGCTATAGGACTGCCAAAGGAAAAACTATGTACCCACTGCTGGGATGGAAGCAGTTATTTTTAATATTTACTTTAAATGTAATTCATTATGAAATATGTAGGTGCACATGTTAGTGCAGAAGGAGGTGTACATAATGCACCTTTGAATGCACACAGAATAGGTGCAAAAGCATTTGCTTTATTTACCAAAAATCAGAGGCAATGGTTTGCGCCACCACTGTCAGAGGAAATCATAAAGTTGTTCAGACAAAACTGTGAGACTTTAGGTTATAAACCATTTCAGATTCTTGCTCATGACAGTTATCTAATAAACCTGGGTCATTCAGAAAAGGTGGCTCTTGAAAAATCGAGGAAGTCGTTTTTAGAGGAATTTAAACGATGCGAACTACTCGGTCTTGATCGTCTTAATTTTCATCCAGGAAGCCATCTGAACCTTACAGGAGAAGAAGATTGTCTTAAGATTATTGCAGAGTCAATAAATATTACACTGGAAAAAACCAGGGGAGTTACTGCTGTGATTGAAAACACTGCAGGGCAGGGGACAAACGTTGGTTATAAATTTGAACAGATCAGATATATAATTGAACTTATTGAAGATAAGACCAGGGTAGGAGTCTGTTTTGACACCTGTCATGCTTATGCGGCCGGCTACAACATTAAGGATGCAAAAGGATTTATGGAAACATTTAAACTTTTTGATGAAATAATAGGAATTGATTTTTTAAGAGGTTTACATATTAATGATTCAAAGAAGGAATATGCATCTCGTGTTGACCGTCATGAAAATATAGGAAAAGGATTTCTTGGCGAAGAAGTTTTCAAGTTAATTATGAATGATTCACGCTTCGATAACATACCAATTATACTCGAAACACCAGATGAATCACTCTGGGAAGAAGAGATCAGAAAACTCTATTCTTATGTTAAGTGATAAGACTATTTTTTAAATAATAGTTTGTTGTAAATCTCTTTTGATTTCAGGAGCTCCCTGGTGGTTTCGTATCCTATTCTAAAAATTTCTTCTGATTTTTCAGGATCAAGAACCGGATAATTTTTGAGTTCTGTCGGAGCAATTAAAAGGTCAAACCTTGTTGCTTTTGAGTTTACCTCACGCGACAGGTTAAGAAGAAATGTTCTCTCGGCTATTTTGATGAGACTGTTGAAGTTTTTCTCAGGGCCGGTCGGGTTTACATATGAACCAATTATCACCCTGCATTTTCCTTCGAGTGGTTGGATTGGCAGATTGTCGAGAACACCCCCGTCGAAATATGTTATTCCTTCAATAATTACAGGTTTGAATATTACAGGTATACTTGCAGATGCGATTACAGTTTTAACGAGATCTCCTTTCTCGAAATAGACGGCCTTTCCATTATTAAAGTCTGTTGCAGTGACGTAAAGTTTTATTTTAAGTTCGTCGAAAGTTTTCGCCCGGAGATGTTCTTTAAGAATTTTTTGCACTCCTGAGATAGACAGCAGGCCTGTTTTGCTGACTGAAGGGCGCATGTATTCGAGCCAGCTGCGTGAACGCATTATATTCATTATTTCGTCGGGCGTATATCCGTCGCAATAAAGAACGCCTGCAATAGCCCCGGCACTTGTTCCTGCAACGGCATCAGGGAAAATACCAGCTTCATTAAGTGCCTTAAGAACACCTACATGCGCAAAGCCCCTTGCGCCACCGCCGCTTAGAACAAGGCCGGTTTTATATAAAAATTTATTTTCTGCCATGATTTTAAGAATAATTCTTTATTGATTTTCAGTCATTCAAAAAGGATAAATTATATTACAAATATCATTATTTTAAATGATTCTCACACACAAATAAAAATTTTAAACAACATGTTCTGAAAGCAAAAATAATTTTGTTACAATTATTTGCAATTAATTTATATTTTGGCGGAAGAATAACTTTTAAAAGTATTGTAATGCAGTTTTTACTTATTGCTTTTGACGGCAAAGAGCCCGGAGCTGAAGATTTAAGGGCCAGAGTACGGCCGGTACATCTTGAAAAAATCGCTGAACTTAAAAGAAAAGGCGAATTTCTTTTCGGGGGTGCAATACTGGATGATGAAGGCAGGATGAAAGGTTCGATGATTGTATATGAGTTACCTGACAGACAGTCTCTTGAAGAGAGGCTTAAAGATGAACCTTATCTCTATGAGGGGGTCTGGCAGAAGGTGGAAATTTACCCTTTCCGGCTTGCCAGAATAGATTAGAAACATATTATGTTGAACATTAAATATTTACTGACATGAAAAAGACACTTTTTTTACTGGCATTAATTTCTCTTGCAGTAACTGCAAGAGGGCAGCAAGCAACAAAAGGGGATATTCCATTTAAATATGAGGAATTGACATCTCCTCAATTTGTAAAGGCTGTAGAAAAGGCAGGAGGTGTGTGTGTGATTCCCATAGGAGTTTTTGAAAAGCACGGACCTCATTTGCCGCTGGGAACAGACCTTTTTGAAGCAAGGGAAGTTGCATTCACTGCAGCGAAAAAGGAGTATGCTGTGATTTTTCCTCCTTATTATGGAAGTCAAATTTTTGAGGCAAAACATCAACCCGGAACTATTGCGTATAGCAGCGAGTTGATATGGAAAATGCTTGAAGAGACCTGTAATGAACTGGCAAGAAACGGGCTTAAAAAGATAATACTTCTTAATGGCCATGGAGGTAATACAAATTTCCTGCAGTTTTTCTGCCAGTCACAGCTGATGAAAAATAATGGATATATTGTTGTTCTTTTCCGGCCTGGTGAAGTACAGTCACTTGCAGGTGAAATAAAATCACTGAAGAAGGCAAAACTCGATGGCCATGCAGGTGAAGAAGAGACATCGATGATGTATTTTATACGTCCAGATCTTGTTGATACTGAGTCGATGACTAAAGAGAGTGGACTTGACCAGGGTCGCTTGAAACAGCTGAAATATGGATACACAGGAATATGGTGGTATGCAAGTTTTCCGAACCATTATGCAAGTGACGTGGTTCAGGCAAACAAACGACTGGGAGAACTTCTTGTTGAGCAGGACGCTGTTCAGCTTGCAGAACTTATTAAATTTCTTAAGAGTGATAATTCTATTGAAAGACTGCAGGAAGAGTTTTTCAAAAGAGCGGAAAATCCTATGGTAAAATAAGCTACGAAACTAACAGAACTGAATTTGTATATAAAATCCCCGGGTGAAAAATGATTAACGGGAAGAAAATAGCTGTTGTTCTTCCGGCGTACAATGCAGAAAAGACTTTAAAGCAGACATATGAGGAAATACCCGGGGATATTGTTGATTTTATAATTCTTACAGATGACGGCAGCAGCGACAGGACTCTGGAGCTGGCAAGGAAGCTTTCAATAGATCATATTATCAGGCATGAGGTAAACAGGGGGTATGGTGCAAATCAGAAAACCTGTTATGACAGGGCTCTTGAACTGGGCTCTGATATTGTTGTTATGCTGCATCCCGATTATCAGTATACCCCAAAACTTATACCGGCCATGTGCCATCTAATTGCATCAGGCTTATATGATGCTGTACTGGGTTCCAGAATTCTGAGCAAAGGAGCTGTTAAAGGAGGTATGCCGCTTTATAAGTATATTGCCAACAGAATTTTGACGTTTTTTCAAAATATTCTTCTTAATCAGAAACTGTCTGAATATCACACCGGTTACAGAGCATTTTCGGCAGAATTATTAAGGAAAATAAAATATCATAACAATTCTGATGGATATATCTTTGACAATGAATTACTGGCACAAATAATTTATCTGAAGGCCAGGATTGGTGAAATATCATGTCCGGTTCGCTATTTACCTGAAAGTTCATCAATTGATTTTTTCAGAAGTATTATTTATGGCCTTGGTGTGATTTGTGTTTCGTTGAAGTTTGTTTTGCAGAAAACAGGTTTATTCAGTTTTAGGTTATTCAGTTTTCAGGAAAGTGCAGAAAGTTAATGCACAGGCAGTGAAGAAAGGAAAAGGAAAAGCCAGAAGGTTTTCAGCAGAAAGTCAGGGGAAAGGGTATAAAAATACAACTCTGATTGCGGTACTTTTTATTACTGTCGTGCTTACATTAACGGCCTACCGCAGGGCATTTGACAATGAGTTTGTTGACTGGGATGACTTTACATACGTTGTGAACAATAATCTTGTCAGGAGCCAGGCCGATACAGTTCTTGATGATATCTTTTCTATTCCTGTATCTTCGAATTATCATCCGCTTACAATATTATCTCTAAGACTTAACAACAACAGTTGTCAGACTTGCCAGAACGGAATTTCACCTGCTCCGTTCATAATGTGGAATATTATACTACATCTGGTAAACACTGTTCTGGTTTTTCTTCTGGTTTACAGGCTTAGCGGAAAGAAAGTTTTTGCATCTTTTTTTGTAGCGGCAGTTTTCGGAGTTCATCCTCTTCACGTGGAATCGGTAGCCTGGATTTCGGAAAGGAAGGACGTTCTTTATTCGTTTTTCTTTCTTTCTGGACTTCTATCATATCTTGCTTTTAAAGATGCGACAAGATCAATATACAAAGCTCTGTTGTATGTACTGACTTTTATACTTTTCGTCTTTTCATGTCTATCAAAGGCTGTAGCTGTGGTATTTCCCCTTGTGCTTGTACTTATTGATTACTGGACAGAACCTCATTTTGATAGAGCGAATATCCTGCAGGTAATAAAAAAATGGACTGATTTGCGAAGTATCCTACTGATTTTACCTTTTGTGGTAGTTTCACTATTTACAGGCCTGCTTGCTTATCATCTGCAGAATGGAGAAAACTTTCTTGGACTGATGCGGATTGATAAGAATTTGCCCGATGTTGTAAATACAGTACGAAAACTTACAGTATTTCAGCGAATTGGTATAGGATGTGCAGGTCTTGTTTCGTATTTAATTAAGTTCTTTTTGCCTTTTAAACTTTCAGCAATATATCCTTATCCGCCTGAAGAAGTAATGAAAAGTGCAGGATATATTGCTGGCATGGCTGCATCAACACTGATTACCATTGCCATTGCGGTCACGTCCGTTGCTTTTATGAAGAAAACAAAAATTCTGCCTTTTGGGACAGCTTTCTTTTTCATTACTATAATGCTTGTTCTGCAGTTTATTTCGGTTGGTATTGCCATTAAAGCCGACAGGTATACTTATATTCCGTATATCGGACTGGCTTTCATTCCGGCGATGCTTATTGAAGAAAAATTAAGGGAGAGAACCAGGAAAACTATCGTAATTA
Source organism: Bacteroidales bacterium (assembly GCA_049654745.1). GTDB lineage: Bacteria > Bacteroidota > Bacteroidia > Bacteroidales > VadinHA17 > LD21. The sequence continues at coordinate 3,593 of JBASIK010000032.1, read as the reverse complement.
TTTCCTGCTTTTTTGTAGTTTTTCTCTGGTTTCTGACCTCAAGGCAGGCCGATGTTTGGCAGAATACTGAAACTTTGTGGACTGACGTTATAAAGAAGTATCCTGAGGCCGAAACTTCCAGGGCTTCACGAGGCAAGTTTTACACAAGGAAATCGATGAGCGCTAAAGGTGTTTCAGAAAAAACATATTTTGAAGAAAAGGCATTAGCCGATTTTATGGTTGCTGTCAAGGTTAGAACCAAAAACACTGATGTTTATGAAGGTATTGGTTATATTCTGGCTTCAAGGGGTGATTACAAAAAGGCACTTGAATATTTTAATCTTGCCATTATAGCAGATCAGCAGAATGGTAGTGCTTATTACAACAGGGCACTGGTATATACTTCACTGAATATGCCTGAGGAAGCAATAAAAGATTACACAATGGCTCTTCGATACAGTCCGGAAAAGAAAAGAGAGATAATAAATAATCGTTCGAATCTTTTGCTTGAAACAGGCCGTTTCAGAGAAGTTATCCCAGACCTTGATTATCTTATTTCGCTGGAACCGACGAATCCAAATCATTATTTCAACAGAGCCACGGCCCGTCTAGTAACAGGAGATATTCAGGGGGCGGCAGCTGACCTCAGACAGGTTCTGCGCCTGAATCCGGCCGACAGGGAAGCTCTCGAGCTGCTTAAAAAAATTCAGTCGGGGTAGTTCATGATAGATCTTAATTCATGAGCCACTTTTCTGAAAAGACAGCGTGGGCTATATTTTTTACGTTTGTTTTACCGCCATCGGCTGGTATCTGGTTGGTAAAAGTGACGTGAATAAGTTCATCATGTCCTTGGATAATTGCGGGATAGTGTGCTCTTGTCTGGCTTCCGGGTTCGCCGTTTAAGATACTTTTTGAATATGGCCATGTTTTGCCTTCATCTTCAGATAGTTTTACGGTAAGTCGATGCCGGCCCGATTCAAGGTCGTTAGATACCAGAACCCATTTTCCGCTTTTAAGTACAACTATGTCAGCAGCAGAGCCGGGGTTGGGTATTTCTGTATCCTGCACAGTGCTCCATGTTGCACCTCTGTCGAACGACCTGCTTATCATCAATCTTTTGGGCTGAGGTCCGTTGTCGCGCATAAAAGCTGTAATAGAACTATCATTGCACAGGGCAAGAGCAGGCTGAATTGAACCGGCTCCAACAATGGGTTCGCTGAATTGCCATGAATTGCCGTTGTTATCAGAAATAGCGATTAAAGAAAAATCAAATCCGTCGGAATAGAGGGGCAGAAGAATCCGGCCTCCTGTGATGAGAGGTTTGTTTCTGGTCTGCCATCCTATACGGCGCCTGAGAGGATACCCCAGTCGGGTTCGTATCTTTTCTCCCTTTTCGTTAATTTCCATACCGTCGGCAATAAAGTCAAAACCTTTTGCAATATTCATATATCGTTGCAGGGAGGCATTCCAGAGTTCTTCGGTAATGAAACCTTTTCCGTCCGGTGAAAGATAACCTGCTGATACCAGATAATCGTGGTATTCTCTGTATTTTCTTTCGAGTGTCTTTACAAACTGGTCGTTGCTGTTTATACCTTCGGGTGCAGACCCATCGGCTTTAACAATGAGTATATCCTGCCACGACCACACAGGTGGTCCTTCTTTCTGCATATATTCTGTGCTGATGCGATATTTCAAAAGAGATGATTCCCACTGATATGCCATCACTGTGTACCATATCAGCCACAGGCGTGATTGATTATCAATGAAAAGTACCGGGTTAATATCAGGAAAGCCATCTGTATCGGCCATCAGAAAAGGTTCCGACCATTTTCCTGTTTTGCGGTTGTAGCGCGCACCCATTATTACAACATCTTCTGCAGTTCGTTCACCACTTCCCTGGAACCATGCAACAAGGAGGTCATGATTTGGAAGTTCAACAATTGTTGAGGCATGACAATGCTGAGTCTGGTATGGGAAAATATTTTCAATAAGAATAGAATCTCCGTTAATTATTGCCTCAGGATAGGTTAATCTCTTTTCAGAACATGAATTAAAAAGAAACAGTACAAAAAGCAGGAATAAAGAGGATATTTTCATGATAATTAAAGTATTATTAATAGTTAGTTCAGTAAAGTTAAGAATAAAGACCAATAAATAAACCGTATTATTTCATACAAAATCGAGCTACACTTAAAATCGAAGTTTTTCAATTGTTGATAAAATGCAGATTAATAAATTATTAAGAATTTAAATATATTTGTCAACAGAAAAAATTATTTTAAAATGCAAAGATTAGATTAATTAATATCTGGCAGTTAAAAAGCCGGCAATATTGATTGTATAACAAGTTTTGCCAATTTAATTTTATTTATAAATTTACCACAGTAAAAATATAGAAAATTAATTAACTAAAATTTTAATTTATATGAAGAATATTATTAAAGCAGTAGTAGTTCTATTATTCTTATGTTTAACAGGAGTGGCAGTTGCCCAGGAACGCAATGATGTGATAAAGGTTTATAATGAAGGTGCCAAGGCCATACAGACAGATGTAAATGCTGCAATTCAAGCTTTTGAGAATGTTATTGTATTATCAGAAAAAGTTGGAGAGTCGGTTAATGACCTGAAGCAAAAAGCGATGCAGGTGCTACCAGGTTTGTATACGAAGGTTGCTGCTGCTGCATATAATGAAAAGAAACCGGCTTCTGAGGTAATAGCTGCAGCAAAGAAAGCAATGGCTGCTGCAGAAAAGTACAACAATGCGACCCAGAAGGAAAATGCTCGGAATATTTTGCTCAGAGGATATTATCAGATGGGAACGGAACTCTTTGCACAAAAAAATTATGCCGATGCCCTGCTGACATTCGACAGTATTCTTACAATTAATCCGGACTATGTTACCGCGATATATAACAAGGCTTTGATTTACGCTGCTCAGAACAGTTCAGATGATTTTGAAAAGACAATAGATTTATTTCTGCAGAAGGTAAAGGCACAGAATGATGAGGAGAAGATTAAGCAGGCATCGGAGCTAGCTCTGGGTTATTTCCGTGCTGCCGGATCGCAAGCAAATCAGGCAGGAAATCTCGATGAGGCACTTTCATTGCTCGATAAGGCTGCCAGATATGGTGATGACAAAGACCTTTTCTATTTTTATGCTGATGTTTATAATAAAAAGAAAAATTTTGACAAAGCAGCTGAATTTGCCAGAAAGGGTCTGGAACTCGAAACCGGTGATGCAGAAGCCAAGGCAAAATATTATTTCCAGTTAGGACTTGCACAGTCGGGCAAAGGGCAAGTATCTGAAGCCTGTGCTTCATTTAAGAATGCAGCATACGGAGTTTTTGTTCAGGCAGCCAATGCTGAAAGAAAAAATCTCAAGTGCCAGTAATATTATATGGTTTTAAGTTATACCAGATTTTTATTTTAATTGGTCAGGAAAAAATCTCAGGCAACTCTGATAGTAATCTATACAGATGTCTTGTCCTGAAAAAAGGATGACAGTGTAATAAAATACCAATTAACGTAAAGGCCTTTTTTGTATTTCCACCCTAAAGGCATGTCTGCATTGCATCAGTCGGGCGGGTCCGCCCGAACGACTGAAAGTGTTCGGT
>JBASIK010000031.1:0-3624 GCA_049654745.1 Bacteroidales bacterium | reverse complement strand
TTATCATATCCCTGTCGTGCTCAACAACAATCACTGAGTTACCCTCATCGCGAAGTTTCCTTAGTGATGAGATGAGTCTGCGGTTGTCGCGCTGGTGCAATCCAATGCTGGGCTCATCAAGTATGTAAAGTACATTCACAAGCTTTGATCCTATCTGAGTTGCCAGCCTAATCCTCTGGCTCTCACCGCCTGAAAGAGTGCGTGCACTCCTGTTAAGCGATAAATAATCAAGACCTACCTCGAGCAGGAAACTAAGCCTTGCCCTTATCTCTTTAAGAATCTCTGCTGCTATCTTCCTTTGCTTCTCCGACATCTTTTCTTCCACAGAAGCCAGGAAAGAGTACAGCTCTCGTATATCCATCGCCGCAAGCTCACCAATGTTTTTATCTGCGATCCTGAACCAGAGCGCTTCTTTTTTAAGCCTGGTACCATTACATTCCGGACATGTCCGGTATTCTACATATTGATCTTTCAACCTCGAGCCGTTCCTCTGTCCGTTGATAACCTCAAGATTGCCCAGAAAGCTGATAACCCCTTCGAAAGTCAGAAAATAGTTGGAAGTTAAACCAAGTGGTGTATTGGAAAGAATGAGAACTTCGTCGGAACCGAATAGTATTTTATTCACAACGTCTTCTGGTAATTCGGTTATAGGAGTATCGATGGTATATCCGCTTTTTTCAAGGATAGCCTCTATCTGCCAGAATATCCATGTATTACGGTACTTGCCCAGTGGTTCTATTCCACCTTTTCTTATACTGAGCGACCTGTCGGGTATGATTTTGTTAATATCAATGTCGGATATTTCTCCGAGTCCGTTGCAATGAGGGCAGGCACCCTGAGGTGAATTAAATGAAAATGTATGTGGTGCAGGCTCGTTGTAGGAGATGCCCGTTACAGGGCACATCAGATGACGGCTGAAATATCTGATGTTGTCTGCCTCCCTGTCGAGAATCATCATAACACCATCACCCTGATCTAGAGCAAGAAGAACCGATTCCCTGACGCGTTTATGGGAGACTTCCCCTACCCTGAACTTATCAATAACAATTTCTATGAAATGAGTTTTGTAACGATCGAGTTTCATCCCGGGAGTAATCTCTCTTATCTCACCGTTAATCCGAGCATAGAGATACCCTTTTAACCTAAGCCTTTCAAACAGCTCCCTGTAATGGCCCTTTCTACCCCTTACCACCGGGGCAAGAACGTTAATTTTCTTACCGTGAAATCCCTTTTCAATAAGATCAATTATCTGGTCGTCGTTATAACGTACCATTTTTTCACCCGATGCATATGAATAGGCATCAGCAGCACGTGCATAGAGCAGTCGGAGGTAGTCATAAATCTCTGTTATTGTACCGACGGTAGACCTCGGGTTTTTGCTTGTAGATTTCTGTTCAATGGATATGACCGGACTGAGTCCGGTTATCTTATCCACATCGGGCCGTTCCATGCCTCCCAGAAACTGCCTCGCATATGCCGAAAGAGTTTCCATATAGCGTCTCTGACCCTCGGCATAGATTGTATCGAATGCAAGCGATGACTTCCCACTCCCGCTCAAACCCGTTATAACAACAAGCTTATTGCGGGGACTTGTAACATCTATGTTTTTTAAATTATGAACCCTTGCTCCCAGAACCGTAAGCCTGTCGCTCATTACAGTTGCAATTTCCTTTTAGTGATTAAATTTAATTTTCGTAAAGAGTGGTTCTTGAACCTTCTTCGGGTATCTTGATATAGTAACTCTTTCCTGGTTTCTTCGATAGATAGGGCTTTCTTAGCCACGGATTGTAGAATTTCAGAATTTTATAATTCGTTCCGAAATGTGCTGCAAAGCTTGCAAAATCTGCAACAGCTGTATCCACCTTCACCTCAGTGTAGCGCAATGGTGGGTATAATTCTTCTTTATCGATCTCGAAACCATATGCTGCCGGATTGCTCATAATAATTTTGTATGACAGGATTCTGAAGATATACCTGGCGGTTTCCTCAGCAAGCAGGAGATCATAATAGTTAGTCTGTTTCTGAATGGAAATCTGTTCGTTTATGGCATTTCTTCCACCGTTGTACGATGCGGCCGCAAGTGTCCAGTTGCCATACTTTTCATACGAATTTTTAAAGTAATCGCATGCAACTACTGTGGATTTTTCAATATGATACCTCTCATCAATTTCGTTGTTTATTTCAAGTCCGTGCTCCCTGCCTGTCCCGGCAAGTATCTGCCAGAAGCCTACTGCTCCTGCTGGTGATACCATGTTACTGAGCTCGCTCTCTGCAACAGCTACATACTTAAAATCATCAGGGATTCCATTCTCACTCAGTATTTTCTCAATCACCGGAAAATATCTTGGAGCTCTTTTAATTATCATAATTGTAGAGCCATGACGATAGGCTGTCATAATAATTTCTCTTTCAAGACTTTCGCGTGTATCAAAATTTTCTAACGGCACTCTTTCACCGGCAAAATAAATTGTATCGGGAAGTTTTATATCCAGCATAAATGGACTTTTCCCATTTACCGGGAGTTTCTCAGGTGTGGAGTCATTAAAAAAGCCTGATAAAAGAAAAACAGCACCAATAAACAGAGCCGGCAGCAGCAGATAATAAATGTTCCTGGGTGATTTGTAACTCATTCCATTTCATTTTAAAATGAAATGCAAAGTTACAACTTTTCCACCTGATAGAATAAAAAATCAGAAGCCAAATAATGTTAAAATCTTAAGGGAATGAAGCAGGATCAGAAATTATAAAAGATACTCGAGAGTATTCCGAATGAATAAGGATGAACCATTGAACCTGTGATACCACCCAATGGGGTGATATAGTATCTAAGTACCGGTTCGAGGTTAAATGAGAAGTTTGTTGTCAGCTTGTATTCAATACCCAGACCAACTGAACTGCTAAAAGTGACAGGACTCAGGCCTTCGGTATGGCCTATTGTATATTTTAAACCACCTGAATTTATGTATGATGTATTCCCGATGAGTATACCATATGAGAGTCCGCCAAGCATGTTTATATCTATCTTGCGATCAATAAGTTTATATTTCATCATCAGAGGGATTTCGAGGTAACTCATGCTCTGAATCAATGAATTGCTTAAATGACTCAGGTTTGCCTTCATCGGATCAAAAATATCGGCTGAATATCGGGTCTGCACACGTGCTACATTACTGTTATCAACAAAATAGATATCCTTGTTTGTTGAACTAATTGTACCGGAAGATGTAAGAATTGAAAAATCGCTTGCACTTTTAGATTCGTTATATTTAGAGAATCCTGTAAATGAGGTTATTCCGTCAATTCTCTGTCCTATAGAACTATAAAAAATACCTGACACAAATGAGATCCTCCTGCTTGCCTCCAAAGTAAAGGATAACCCACCAGAATATGAGAATGCCATTTTTTCTGATTTCAGATAATCTGCAGCTGCATCGTAATTTCCGAAACTATATTTTGAATAGTATAAAGGCAGAACAGATGCACCTATTTTCCATTTTTCTCCTTCACCGGATCCTCTTTCTTCTGGTATGTAGGTGATATCAAAGGTTTTGCTTTTCACTTTTTCGGAAACATCTAAATATCTGAGATTTGTAAGGTTAAGCTCATTGTTTGAAGGCTTGAAGG